>NZ_JBHSMS010000079.1:213738-214058 GCF_042656795.1 Massilia jejuensis
ACCTGCTACGACAGGTTCGTACGCTGGGCGCGCGACGGTACATGGCAACGCCTGCTCAAGATCATGCAGGCCGCAGCCGATGAAGCCGGGCTGATCGATTGGGATGGCGCTGCGCTCGATGCCACTCACCTCAAGGCCCACCGCAGCGCTGCGGGAGCGCGAAAGAAGCTTCCGGCCGCTGAAAAAAGGGGGCATTAACAGACGAGTGGCTGGGCCGGTCGCGCGGTGGCATCACCAGCAAAATCCATCTATGCATCGATGGGCATGGCTTACCGCTATCGCTCATTGTCACTGCCGGACAATGCAGCGATGCGGCACAG
>NZ_JBHSMS010000080.1:0-70867 GCF_042656795.1 Massilia jejuensis
GTAGTGTGGAAACTCCAGTTTGGCACTTACGTGCCCTCAGGGGGAGGAGGAGTCCATCCCATTGCAATGGGTCGGGACCTGCCGTACACTAGTTGGCCGCAGTCAACCTTCACTTTTGAACAACTATGCATGTGCGACCTGTGTCCGATCTTCTTCACTCGATGCACTGAAATGCGTCAGGCCGTCGCTCGCGACCCTAAATGGAGTACTGGAAGAGGAATAGAAGTTCCGATACTTTTGTCTTGATGCCGACTGGCCGGTAAATTCATGGATCGGCTCGAAGCGCGATGCCCAAGGCCAGGAACTCATCACCCGCAACTTCCCGGAAGGGCTGGGTACGCTTGAGATGCTCTGCATTTACGAAGTTGTCGACGGACGCATCCAGCGCGCTTCGTTCGCTTCTGGGGCGAAGACCCTCCTCGCGCCGAGGCCCGCTTGAGTCAGCAGATTTCTGAAGCCGTGCGGCTACGAACCCTCACGAGGCCATTGCGGTCGTCCTACGCAATTACAAGGACCTGTTCGGTCACGTAAGAAGTTAGAAGCGCTCGATAGGCCGTCCAGCATCTCATCGTTGGACCAAACCTTCCCGAGGCGCAATCGGATTTGCTTAGTCTGGCTGAACATCTCCTTCGTCACGATCCCTGGAAAGGCATCTTCAA
The DNA here is from genome assembly GCF_042656795.1 of Massilia jejuensis. Classification (NCBI taxonomy): domain Bacteria; kingdom Pseudomonadati; phylum Pseudomonadota; class Betaproteobacteria; order Burkholderiales; family Oxalobacteraceae; genus Massilia; species Massilia jejuensis. The sequence continues at coordinate 660 of NZ_JBHSMS010000080.1, forward strand.
TCCTGATTCACTTTATCCGCGTCGTTCGGGCGCTTGGAGCTTCTCAGCCGCTGCGCGCTGCGATTGAAGATAAGCGTTCCTGCGTGATGCAGGCGCCGGATAAAGCATGCTGCAGCAAACGCGTCTTGTGGCGGCTCAATATTCCTTAAGTATCGGAATCCTGTTGTAAATACACAAATCAAAAAAATCTATAGCAAAAAAAGCACTAGTTGCCATGGTAACTGCTTAAACTATGTAGGAGTTATCCTATCAAGGCCTGAGCAGATGGTAATGCTGCTTGTTCCTGATGGTAACGGATTCCCCTGAAGAATTTTCTGGCAGCCAGCCTTGGCTTCAGCATGCGCGGGTGTTTTCAATCAAAGCGGTTTTGCAGGACACGCTCGCGCTGCAGCCAGTTTTTCAAACAGCAAGTAGCTCACGGTTCACCGACTCCCCGGGAGGATGATGATGCGCAGTTACGTGCACTTCAAGGTTGTTCCAGCCTTCACCTTTCCCTCCATTTCCTCACGACGACCCTAGTTTTTCCGCCAGTCCTGGTTCATGTGTCCGCGTTCAATGGGCAACGCACGGGCAGCGCGTCGCCTGACTGTTTCTGCTAGCACCTGCGGATGCATGTGCTGTTCACGCTTACAGAGGAGGTCACAATGCAGTCCACAAGAAAGCAAGTGCAAGCCGCATTCCGAACATTCACTCGGCCCGGTGCCGCGCTGCTCGGGGCGGCTGTAATGTTCGTGCCAATCTGGGTGGTGGCTCATGACGACCCGGTTATCCGGGAAGTCTTCGTCGACCCCGGTGAGGTCTGTTTCAACCCGGCGTATTGCGGAAAGGTCGGACCACTGATTCCTACGCACGTCACCGCCACCCATTCGGCTTTTACCTGGAAGTATGGCGCTGACACGCCGAAAGTCCTGTCGTTCTTCCGTTTCCCGGATATGCAGGCGAATGACGTGGTACTCACGGAGCGTCTGGCCCGGTTGATCCACGAAGCCGTTCCTCCCTTCACGCAGCGTGCGTTCAACGATCCCTCGAATAATTTCAACGCAGCGTACAACCGCGGCTTCATCCGGGTGATGTACGGCGACTACAACATCGTGCAGGGGCTCAGCCAGAGCGTTCCCACCCGTATTCGCGCCAACCAGAACATCGAATTGTCCCAGCTGTGGAACTGGGGCCACGGCGATGCCTTCGCGGTGCTAGGCAGCGGGAAGATTGCGGTTGCCAATCTGACGGAAGCCGATTTCGCGCGGAACGCGCCTGCGTTTTCGGCTGCCGGGTATTCCCGAGGGCTGCGCTACAACCTGTACTGCACCGGGCATTCGGCCCTGGAGGACGGGCGGATCGTCTACGCCGGTGGCCATGACATGAACAGCAACAACGGCCTGTACAAGATCAACGTCTGGAATCCCGAGACGGAAGACTGGGCCCCGCGAGCCCAGTCCTGCCAGCGGGCAGTCTGGGAGACGAAGACGCCGGAGGAGTGGGAGAGCTGGGCGCTCAATCCTGTCAACGCCGGACAGTACGCGCCGGGCTGTCCGGACCCGCACACGACGCTGGCGAACTATCCGTTCGGCCCGACCGTGACACAGCCGGCAGACAGGTCCGACATGCGCTATGCGCGGTGGTATCCAACAGCGGTGACACTGCCCAACAATCGGGTACTGGTGTTCAACGGCACCGACAGCCGCGAGGACATGCGCGAGACGCCTGGCACGGTCATTGATGCCACCACTGGTGACCTGCGCCTGCCCACCTACGCTTCTTCAGACAGGGAGCTGAAGGCGTCCACCATCAACCAGGCCGTGCCGGAAATCTACGACCCGGCCACGGATCGAACCGTGGCACTGGAGAACGCGCGCATGTTGCACCCGTTTTATTCGCATGCGTTTCCCGTCCATACCGGTCCCGGGCCGAACGACTGGAAGCTGTTCGTCACCAATGGCGAGGCACCTTCGTCGGTGTGCCAACGCGCGGAAGCAGGGGAGCTCGGCAGCTTTCGCTGCGATCCAACCCCGGAGCGCTGGGGCAAGGGCGTGCACCCGGCACAGAAGTACGAGATGTCAGGGCGGCCCCTCAGCGGGAAATCGTGGTTCCTCGACGTGAATGGTGCGCTGGATGACCCAGGCAGGAATGTGCCGGGCGAAAAGTTTTACACGTATGTGGATACCGCAAAAAATGAAGCGGGCACAGAAGTTAGCACGGCCCCATACTTCCCCACTGTGCAGATCAAAGTGCTGGGAACGAACGGCCGGTTGTCCTCGCACAAGGTCGTTTCCTTCGGTGCGATGGACAGGGGTGGGACCATTTACGGCACGGTAAACATGATCGAACTGATGAGCGCCAAGCCAAGGTGGATTGCGCAGGAGCCGCTGTACCAGCCTGCCCGATTCGCCCACGCGGTCGTGCTTCCTGACGGCACAGTCTTTGTCTCCGACGGGAAGGCACCAGGAGCGACCTACGAGCAGCGAAACAGCCTCTACTTCCAGATCTTCGACCCTGCAACCTCCCGCTTCAAGCGGCCGCCAGCCAGCACCGATCAGCGACTGGCGAAGACGACTGTCCCGCGCGGCATCCATGCCAACGTGATCATTGGACCAGATGCGAGGCCTGTGATCATGGGTCACGACCGCCCCGACCTCGTGCTCCCGGGGGACATTGCATGGCCTTCGGGAGACCCCGATCTGGGGGTGCCGAACGCGCAGGTCTACGATCCGCCGTACCTGTTTAAGAACGACAGGACACCAGCCGTGCGCCCGACGCTTGCCGCTGTGCCAAAATCGATCCGCTACCAGCAATCGTTCAGCGTGGAGGTGAATAGCGCGGCGGGCATCAAGTCGGTGTCGATGATTCGCACTGGTGCGACAACGCACAGCCTCACGCCGGATTGGGACTACGTGAAGCTGCCGTTCGTGGTCAATGCAGCGCAGAAGAGCGAAGGCGCGGGGGCGGCGAAGCTGACCATCCTTCCGCCATCGTTTCCAGCCCAGGCAATCGCCGGCGACTGGATGCTCTTCGTCGTCGACAAGAACGGCGTTCCCAGCGTGGGGCGCCATGTGCGTCTGAAGCGGCAGCCGGCCTTGCCTCTTTGACTACCTCCCTCGGTACCCTGAAGGCGGCGCTCGCCGTCTTCAGTGGTGCAATATGAATTTCTCTTCGTGCCTGATGTTCATTTTTTTGCGGGCAACCCTACCCGGCCTGCATGGTATCGTGCCGCGCTGAAGCGTACGAGGTGTGCGCGCCGGCGGTCAGCGGCTCAGTTTGAATACCTGCACCACGCCCGACAACTCGTCGGCGCGGCGGTGCAGGTTCTCGGCCGCGGCGGCCGCTTCCTCGACCAGCGCGGCGTTTTGCTGGGTCATGCCGTCGAGGTGGCCGATCGACCCGTTCAGTTCTTCGATGCTCAGGCTCTGCGCGCGGCTGTCGTCGCGCATCTCGGCCATGATGCCGGCCACGCTGCGCACCGATTCCAGCAAACTCGTCATGGCGGTGCCGGCCTGGTCGGCCAGCTTGCTGCCGCCGTCGACTTCAACCACCGAGGCCTTGATCACGCTGCCGATATCGCGCGCGGCGGCGGCGCTGCGCTGGGCCAGCGCGCGCACTTCCGAGGCCACCACGGCAAAGCCGCGGCCGTGTTCGCCGGCGCGCGCCGCTTCGACCGCCGCATTCAGGGCCAGCAGGTTGGTCTGGAAGGCGATCGCCTCGATGGTGCCGATCATGTCGGCCATCTTCGAGGACGCCTCGCGGATCGTGCCCATCTTGCCGACCACTTCGGCGACCGCCTTGCCGCCGGCGGCCGCTTCGTCCGAGGCCGAGGTCGACAGGGCGGTGACGTGGGCCGAGCGCTCGCTGTTGGCGCGCATGGCCGCCACGATCGTTTCGACGTTCGAGGCGATTTCCTCGAGCGCGCCGGCCTGGGTTTCGGTGCGCGAAGCGAGATCGGCATTGCCGGTGGCGATTTCGCTGGTGGCGACGGCGATGCTGTCGGAGCCGCCGCGCACCTTGCCGACGATATCGGCCAGGCCCTGGCTGACGCCGTTAATCGCCTGCATCAGCTGGCCGATCTCGTCGCGCCGCGCCACGTGCATCTGCGTGGACAGGTCGCCCTGGGCCAGCTTTTGCGCCGCTTCGCGCGCCACCACCAGGGGCCGGGTCACCATGCGCCGCACGGACTGGTCGATCACGACCCCGAGCGCAAGCAGGGGCCACAGCATGGCGAGCAGGTAGTTCAGGCGCAGCCCCGCCAGCTCGGGCGCCGGCGCCTGCGCCGTCACCGCCCAGATGCCGGCCGTGCCGGCGCTGCCGGCTACCGCGACGGCAATGAGCGCAAGCTTGAGCGAGATCGGCATCTGGCGCTGGCTGCCGACGTCGATGCCGACAAACAGCACGCCGATGATGGCGCCGCCGCTGTCGAAGATCGGATCGTAATGGGTCATGTACTGCTTGCCGAACAGCGTGGCATAGCCGACATAGGGGCGCCCGGCGAGCAATTCCTGGTAGCCGGGATGGGCGCGGTCGAGCGGCGTGCCGAGCGGGCGCTCGCCGTTCGGGCGCTTGACCGAGGTGGTCACGCGCACGAAATCCTGCGCCATGCGCACGAAGAAGGTGGAGGTCGCGCCGGTGGCCTTCTGGAAGGCGTCCGGCAGCGAGAAGTCCAGGTTCAGCACCGCGCCGCCGCTCCTGAGCACCGGGGTGGGCATGCCGTTGATGGCGACGCTGGCCGCGTGATCGATCGTGATCGAGCCGGGCAACAAGGCATGCAGTTGGGTCGCCAGCGCATTGATCTGCGCCTTCAGCGGTTTGAACATCGTCATGCTGTCTCCTGAACGTTATCGCCTGATTGGCCAGGCTTTTATGCGTCTGATCTTACCGTATGTAACGCTGTATTGCTATGAATCAACCGCCATGTGGTAGGCATGACACGCCCGCGTGGACAAGGCGCTCTTCCGTTCCCATGCGCAAGCGCCGATGTCGCTGTAAGATAGACATCCTGATAACCACCGACGGAGGGATGCACATGAAGGATCTCGTACAGGACGGCGACAGCCTGGTTGGCGCCAGCGGTTTCGAAGACGGTGTCGACCGCCGGGTATTCCTCAAGGCGGCGCTCGGGACGGGTTTTGCGGCCGCGGTGCTGCCGGTCGAGGCGCAAACCCTCGTCAAGACCGACACCGCGGGCCTGTCGGCGGGCGAGCACGTCATCGTCATCGACGGCCAGGACGTGCCGGTCTACCGCGCCCAGCCCGAGGGCAAGCCTAATGCGCCGGTGATCCTGGTCGTTTCCGAGATCTTCGGCGTGCACGAGCACATCAAGGATGTGGCGCGCCGCTTCGCGAAACAAGGCTACATGGCGCTCGCGCCGGACCTGTTCGTGCGCGCGGGCGACGCCGCCAGGGAGCCGAACATTGCCGACCTGATGAAAAACATCGTCGGCAAGACCCCGGACGCGCAGGTCATGTCGGACCTCGATACCGTCGTCACCTGGGCCAGGCAGCGCGGTGGCGACACCGCCAGGCTCGGCATCACCGGGTTCTGCTGGGGCGGGCGCATCACCTGGCTGTACGCGGCGCACAACCCGCAGGTCAAGGCCGGCGTGGCCTGGTACGGACGCCTGGTGGGCGAGCCGACCGCCAATTCGCCGAAGCATCCGATCGATATCGCGCAGAACCTCAAGACGCCGGTGCTTGGCCTCTACGGCGCCAAGGACACCGGCATCCCGCTCGACTCGGTGGAGAAGATGCGCGCCGCGCTGGACAAGGGAAACAGCGGGTCCGCCTTCCACGTCTATCCGAATTCCGGTCATGCCTTCCATGCCGATTACCGTCCGAGTTTCAACGAGCCCGACGCCAGGGATGGCTGGCGCCGCGCACTGGACTGGTTCAGGAAGCACGGCGTCGCCTAAGCTTCCGCCGAAGCGACGCAAGCGGGCTGGGCACTGTACAATGCCCGGCTTGCCACGCCCAGCAAGTCCAGAACAAGAGGCTTCACATCGACCCGATTCTCATCTCCATACTGCTGGCGACCCTGATCGCCGGCGTCATCAGTATCTCGGCCGCGGCGCTATTTTCGTTCACGCTGCTCTCCAAAATGGTGGAGCGCCTGGTGAGCCTGTCGGTCGGCATCATGCTCTCGACTTCGCTGCTGCATGCGCTGCCGGAAGCCTTCGAATCGGGCGCCGATACGCACAAGCTGTTCGCGACCCTGCTCGCCGGCTTGCTCGCCTTCTTCCTGCTCGAAAAGCTCGCGCTGCTGCGCCATTCGCACCACCACGAGGGCGACGGCCACCACCACGCCCACGGACACGATGCGCGCGAGGCGGGGAAATCGGGCTGGATGATCCTGATCGGCGACGGCATGCACAACTTCACGGACGGTATCCTGATCGCGGCGGCCTTCCTCGCCAACCCGGAGCTGGGGATCGTCACCGCGCTGGCGATCGTCGCGCACGAGATCCCGACCGAGATCGGCGATTTCATCGTCCTGCTCAATGCCGGTTTCTCGCGCATGCGCGCCTATGTGTTCAACCTGCTGTGCAGCCTGCTGTCGGTCGCGGGGGGCTTGCTGGGGTATTACACGCTCGACCGGGCCAGCGGCCTGATCCCGTATGTGCTGGTGTTCGCCTCGTCGGGCTTCATCTACATCGCGGTGAGCGATTTGATGCCGCAGATGCAGAGGAAGGCGACGGTGAAGGAGTCGATTCCGCAGGTGCTGCTGGTCGGCCTCGGGGTGGCGATCGTGCTGTTCCTGACAGGGCGCTGGGCGACCTGAGCCGGCCCGGCGCCGGCCATGCCACACCGCATTCGTTACATCCCGCAGGTTGAGCTTTTAATGATAATGATTTATCATTAGCGAAAGGGGCGAGCCGATCCGTTCGCCTGTGCTCGATCGTCTATCTGAAAGGAAGCAGTCCATGTCCGACCTCACCTGTCACCGTACCCCGCTCGCCCTGGCGGTCCTGCTCGCCTTCGGCGCGCCGCTCGGCGCCCATGCCCAGACCGGCGCGGCCGACGCTGCCGACCGCCTGCATGCCGATCCGGACACGATCCCGACGGTGGTGGTCTCGGCCAGCGCCCTGGACGTGCTGGGCGACGACATGATCACGCCGGTGACCTCGCTCGGCGGCGGCGCCCTGGTGCGCGCCCGCGAATCGACCCTGGGCGAGACCCTGGCCAACCAGCCGGGCATCAGCTCGAGCCACTTCGGCGCCGGCGCCAGCCGCCCGGTGATCCGCGGCATGGACGGCCCGCGCGTGAAAATCCTGGCGGACGGTGCGGAAGTCCAGGACGCGTCCACCATCAGCCCGGACCATGCCGTCGGCTTCGAGCCGGTGCTGGCCGAGCGCATCGAAGTACTGCGCGGTCCGTCGGCGCTGGCCTATGGCGGCGGCGCGGTGGGCGGCGTCGTCAATATCCTCGACCGCAAGATCCCGACCGCGATGCCGGAGAAGCCCGTGGAAGGCAGCGCCGAACTGCGCGCCAACTCGGCCGCGCGCGAAAAGACCGGCGCCTTCGAACTCACTGGCGGCGCCGGCAACGTCGCCCTCCACGTCGAGGGTGTGAAGCGCAATGCCGACGCCTACCGCGTGGGCGAGGGCTGGAGCGAAGGCACGAGGGTGGCCGGCAGCTTCAAGGATACGGAGGCGGGCACGGTCGGCCTGTCGTGGATCGGCGCGCGCGGCTACCTGGGCGCGGCCTACACCAAGGAACGCAACCAATACGGCATCCCCGGCCACCCGCACGAATTCGGCGACTGCCATCCGGACGGCGCGCGCCTGCATTGCGGCGGGCACGACGAGCATGAGGGCGAGGAGGGCGGCGAACACGAAGAGGATCACGGCGCCGGGGACGTGCCGGTGGTAAAGCTCGACAGCGACCGCTGGGACCTGCGCGGCGAGTACCGCAATCCGCTGGCCGGCTTCGCGAAAGCCCGCCTGCGCGCCTCCTTCACCGACTACCGCCACGACGAACTGGAAGACGGCGCGGTCGCCACCAGCTTCTTCAGCAAGGCCCACGATGCGCGGGTCGAACTCGAACACGTGCCGGCCGGCGGCTGGCGCGGCGTCGTCGGCCTGCAGACCACGCGGCGCGACTTCAGTACCGACGGCGAAGAGGCCTACGTGCCGCCGACGGTCACGAGCAGGCAGGCGCTGTTCGCCACCGAGGAATACAAGACGGGCGACTGGCGTTTCGAAGCCGGCCTGCGCCACGAGCGCCAGAAGGTCGATGTCGACAGCGCGACGCAGCGCGACAGCAAGTCCAGCGGCACCTCGCTCGCCGCCGGCGCCGTCTGGAAGTTCGCGCCGGCGTACTCGCTGCGCGCCTCGGCCGCCCGCAGCCACCGCCTGCCCAGCGCCGAGGAACTGTATGCCGGCGGCGTGCACCTGGCGACGGCTACCTACGAGATCGGCAACCAGGACCTGGACAAGGAAACCTCGAACAACCTCGATCTCACGCTGCGCAAGTTCTCCGGCACCACGACCTTCTCGCTGAGCGCCTTCCGTAATCGCGTCGACGACTATATCTACGCCCGTACCCTGGACAGCTTCGAGGATTTCCGGCTGGTCGAATACGCCCAGCGCGATGCCGTCTTCACGGGCCTGGAAGGCGAAGTGCGCCACAAGTTCTCGCCGCACTTCGACGCCACCGTGTTCGGCGACCTGGTGCGTGCCCGCTTCGATGGCGCGGACGGCGACGGTAACCGCAACATCCCGCGCATCCCGGCGCACCGCATCGGCGTGCGCCTGAACGCGGACTGGCAGGGCTGGCACGGCATGGTCGAGCTGTCGCGGGTGGGCACGCAGGACAAGGTGGCGGATTTCGAAAGTCAGACCGGCGGCTATACCATGCTCAACCTCGGCACCCACTACACGACCCGCATCGGCGGCGTGCCGGCCCAGCTCTACGCGCGCATCAACAACGTGCTCGACGAACTGGCCTTCAGCCATACCTCCTTCATCAAGGCCGCCGCGCCGCTGCCGGGCCGTAACCTGACGGCGGGCCTGCGCTTCGTTTTCTGAAGTGAAAAAGCTGATCCGGTTTGCCGACTATGCCGGCATCGCCGCATCCATGCTGTGCCTGGCGCACTGCCTGGCCATGCCACTGCTGCTGGCCGTGTTTCCGCTGCTGGGGATGCAGGGCGAACGCCACGACCTGCATGACGTGCTGCTGCTGGGTGTAACCGCACCGGTGCTGCTGGCGCTGGTGCCGGGATGGCTGGCGCACCGCGACCCGGCCCCGCTGCTGCTGGGACTGGCGGGCCTGGGGGTCTTGCTGGTGGCGGTGCTGTACGTCGGACCCGCTTTCGGACAGGGCGCGGAGACGGCGCCGGCTGTACTCAGCAGCGTGCTGCTGATCGCGGCGCACCGGAAGAATCACCGCTTCTGCAAGGCCTGTTGCTAGGAGCGCCGGATACAGGTGCTGGACGGCCGCCGCCAGGGGGAAAGCGGGCTGGGACCCGGGGCCGACCCCCGGTGCAGTGGCGCCATATGGCTGCGTGATACGATCATTACTGCAACTTTCCATTGCAAGCAAAAACTGCATCCTCTTTTACTGCGAAAAATTTGGGAGATAAAGTGAGATTCACGCAAACGGTATTGAGCATGGCGTTGATGACGGCGTCTGCAGCCTTCGCGCAAAGCAAGCCAGTGGTCCAGTTCCTCGCCACCGGCGGCACGATCGCTATGAAAATCGATCCGGTAAAAAACGCGCCGGTGCCGGCAATCTCAGGCGACGACCTGCTGGCCACTGTTCCGGATATCGGCAAGTACGCCACGATTGAAGTCAATAACCTGTCGAATGTGCCGTCCGACTACATGGACCCGCCGCGCTGGATCCAGCTGACCAAGGCGGTGCAAGCGGCGCTGAAGCGGCCGGAAGTGTCCGGCGTGATCGTCTCGCACGGGACCGACACCCTGGAGGAAACGGCTTATTGGCTGGATCTGACGGTCGGTTCCAGCAAACCCATCGTGCTGATCGGCGCCCAGCGCAATGCCTCTTCCCCGGACTTCGACGGCCCGCGCAACCTGCTCAATGCGGCGCGCATCGCCGTCGACCCGCAATCAAGGGAAAAGGGCGTCATGCTTGCCATGAACAACCAGATCAATGCCGCACGCTACGTGACTAAAACTCACACCGGCAACGTGGAAACCTTCAACTCGGGCGACTTTGGCTTCATTGGCGAGGTGTACCCGGATCGCGTCGTCTATGCCAACGGGCCGCTGCGCCGCCAGCATATCGCGATCAAGACCGAAACGATGCCGATGGTGGAAATCGTGCCGATGTACGGCGGCGCCGATGGCATGGCCCTGCGAAGCGCTGTTGATCGCGGCGCCAAAGGCATCGTGGTCCAAGCCCTTGGCATGGGCAACATGAATGCGCCGATGTACGAAGCCGTCAAGTATGCGCTGTCCAGGAACGTGCCGGTGGTCGTATCGACCCGCGTGCACAATGGCCGCGTCTTGCCAAATTACGGCTTTGTCGGCGGAGGCAAAACGACGTTCGATGCCGGCGCGGTCATGGCTGACGATTTGAAACCGGCCAAGGCCCGCATTCTGTTGATGTTGCTGTTGCAAAGCGGCGTTACAGGCCAGGCCGACCTCCAGGCCGCTTTCAGCAAGTAGGCCGGAGTCCGGGCACGGGCAGCAGGGCGATGAAATAAGCGCTTCTTTCTTGCTCGTGCTTCGAATCTTGGGATGCTGCCGATCGTTTCGAATGAGACTTCGGTCGATTTGCGCGCTCCGGCGCTTCGCCCGGAGCCGTGCGACGCGCGCTCGGCACGGACCGCACGGCACGGCCCGCAAAATGCCGGGCTCGCCGGCACGTTTCCGCCCCTTCTTCTATACTGGCCGGCCCGCCGCGGCGCAGACCGCGGCTTGACCTTCATGTTCTGAACCCGAAAGATTTATGTCAGCCTTATTTACACCGTTTACACTGAAAGACGTCACCCTGCGCAACCGCATCGCGGTGCCGCCGATGTGCCAGTACACCGCCAACGATGGCTTCGTCAACGAATGGCACCAGACGCATTACGCCGGCATGGCCCGCGGCGGCGCCGGCCTGGTGATCGTGGAAGCGACCGCGGTCTCGCCGGAAGGCCGTATCACGCCGGGCTGCGCGGGCCTGTGGAACGATGCACAGGTCGAGGGCATGGCCCACATCGCCACCCGCATCAAGGCCGCCGGCGCGGTCGCCGGCATCCAGATCGGCCACGCCGGCCGCAAGGCCAGCGCCAACCGGCCCTGGGAGGGCGACGACCACATTCCGTCGGAAGATGCCTACGGTTGGGACACCATCGCCCCGTCGGCGATTGCCTTCGGCGCGAACCTGCCGAAAGTGCCGAAGGAAATGACCCTCGATGACATCGCCCGCGTCAAGGCCAGTTTCGTCGAAGCGGCCCGTCGCGCGCGCGCTGCCGGCTTCGAATGGCTCGAGCTGCACTTCGCCCACGGTTACCTGGGCCAGAGCTTCTTTTCGCCGCATGCCAACAGGCGCACCGACCAGTACGGCGGCGATTTCAGCGGCCGCGGCCGCTTCCTGCTCGAGACCCTGGAGGCCGTGCGCGAAGTCTGGCCGGCGAACCTGCCGCTCACCGCGCGCCTCGGCGTCATCGAATACGATGGCCGGGACGAAGACACCCTGAACGAGTCGATCGAGCTGATTCGCATGATGCGCCAGCGCGGCCTGGACATGCTGAGCGTCAGCATCAACTTCACCATTCCGGACGTGAATATTCCCTGGGGTCCGGCCTTCCTGGGCCCGGTGGCGAAGCGCGTGCGTGAGCAAGCCGGCATTCCGGTCGCGTCGGCGTGGGGCTTCGACGGGCCGCACCTGGCCGAACGCGCGGTGGCAGAGGGACAGCTGGACCTGGTCATGGTGGGCCGCGCCCACCTGGCCAATCCGCATTACCCGCTGCAGGCGGCCAGGGAGCTGGGTGTGGAGCGTCCGACCTGGGTGTTGCCGGCGCCATATGCGCACTGGCTCGAGCGTTACAGCATGCAGAAGTAAAACCCGTTCCGGCCGGGAGGAGGCAATGCTTCCGGCCGCTCAGCGGCAGTGGCTGCAGACCCCGTACAGGGTCAGTTCGTGCGACTCGAGCAGGAAGCCCTCGGGCGTGAGCTTCTGCATGTCGCCAGGGCAGGCGTGCACCTCGTAGACGCGGTCGCAGCTGCGGCAGTGGAAGTGGTGGTGGTGGCCGTGGCCGGCCAGTTCGTAGCGGTCGCAGCCGCCCGGCAGCGAGACCGCCGTGATGTCGCCCGCTTCCAGCATGGCCTTGAGGTTGCGGTAGATGGTGGCCATGCCGATGCCCGGCACCACGCCTTGCGCGTGTTCCAGGAGTTCCTGCGGGGAGAGCGGGCGGCCGGCATCGGCGATGCACTGCTGGATGGCCGTGCGCTGCTTGGTAGTGCGTTCCATGCGTTTGTCTTTCGTTTTCTTTCCTCAGGCCGCGCCCTTGGCCACCGGCCGCGCCGGGTCGCTGCTCCACTCGCTCCACGAACCCGGATACAGGGCAGCGCCCGGCATCCCGGCCACCTCCAATGCCAGCAGGTTGTGGCAAGCCGTCACCCCCGAGCCGCACTGCATGATCGCGTCCTGCGGGTCCCTGACCAGCGCTTCGAATTCCTCGCGCAACTGCGCCGGCGCTTTGAAGCGGCCGTCGTCACGCAGGTTGTCCTTGAAGAAGCGGTTCTTCGCGCCGGGGATGTGGCCGCCCACCGGATCGACGGTCTCGTTCTCGCCGCGAAAACGGTCGGCGGCGCGGGCGTCGACCACGGTCTTTCGCCCGTTCTCGATATTGTCCAGCACCTCGCGCACCGTCACCGTCGGCACGAACGGGGCGCGCACGGCGATCGTGCCGGCCCTGCGCGGCTCCGGCGGGTCCGACGATAGCGGCAGGCCCAGCGCCTGCCAGGCCGGCAAGCCGCCATCGAGCACGGCCGACGCCTCGTGCCCGATCCAGCGCAGCAGCCACCACAAACGCGCCGCGAACATGCCGCCGTGGGCGTCGTAGGCCACCACCTGCGTGCCGTCGTCGACGCCCCAGCGCCGCAGCACGGCCACCAGCGCTTCCTTCTCCGGCAGCGGATGACGGCCACGAAAGGCGCCGTCCTGCGCATGCCTGGCGCCCGAGAGTTCGCTCTCCATATCCGCGAACACGGCGTGCGGCAGGTGGCCGGCCGCATAGGCTTCGCGCCCGAAGGCGAGGTTCGCCAGGTCGTGGCGGCAGTCGACGATCGCCCAACCGGGGTCGTCGATGCGCGCGGCCAGGTCGGCGGCGCTGATCAAGGTCGTGTACATGGGGTTCCTCACAGTTCGCTTGCGATCGGGTCGGTCTTTTCCAGCGCGGCGCCTTTCGCCGTCTTTCTCGTATTGTAGAACGTCGCCGCCATGCCCGACGCCAGGATCACGCCGATGCCGAGCCAGACATGCCAGCCGAAGCGGTCGCCCCAGAGCGCCAGGCCCCACAGGCTGGAGAACACGATACCGGTGTACTGCAGGTTCGCCACCACCAGCACCTTGCCGACCCGGTAGGCGCGCGTCATCGCCATCTGCGCCACCAGGGCGGCCGCGCCGATCCCCAGCAGGAGCAGGGCGCCGCGCGCGGTATGGCCATGGAAGGGCAGGCCCGACGGCTGGCCGTCGCCGGCGAGCACGCCGGCCAGTCCCGCCAGCATGGTGGTGAGCGAAAAATAGAACACGACGCGGTACTCGGGCTCGCCCATCTGGCCCAGTTTGCGCACCTGCATGTAGGCCATCGCCGAGACCACCGACGAACACAGGCCGGCCAGGCCGCCGAGCCACTGGTTCGATTCGACCGCCGGCTGCAGTACCAGCGTCACGCCGAAGAAGCTGGCGCCCACGGCCAGCACCAGCGGCCATTCGACGGTACTGGCGCGCGACCACCAGCCGGCCACGAACAGGCCGGCGGCCATCCAGATCGGCGCCATGTAGTTCAGCGTCATGGCCGTGGCCAGGGGCAGCTTGCCGATGGCGAAGAACCAGAGCCAGAGCGACGTCACGCCCACCAGGCTGCGCCACAGGTGCTGTTGCGGAAAGCGCGTGCGGAAGCTGGCGCCGCGGTGGCGCACGATGGCGTACAGGATCACCGAGCCGATCAGGCCGCGATAGAACAGCAGTTCGGAAGTGGTGTAGAACCCGGAAGCGAGCTTGACGCCGGCGCCCATGGCGGCAAAGGCGAAGCTGGCGAACAGCATCCAAAGTGAAGGCATGACGGTCCTGGGTGACAAAAACTGGGTAGACGATACAGCAGCTCGCGGCGCCTCGCTGGCGCCGGGCTCGCCAGGGAAGGCGAGCGGGGGGCGGGAACATGGCGCGGCCCGGGGCAGGGCCGCGCACCGGCGGGCTAGAGCGCGATCTTGCTGCGGTACCACTCGTGGAAGTGCTGCATGCCGTCTTCCATCGGCGACTGGTAGGGCCCGACCTCGTTGACGCCGCGCTCGAACAGGATCTTGCGGCCGGCATCCATGCGCTGGGCGATCTCGTCGTCCTCGACACAGGTTTCCATGTAGGCCGCGCGTTCGGCTTCGACCAGTTCGCGCTCGAACAGGGCAATTTCTTCCGGATAGTAGAACTCGACGACGTTGCGCGTCTTTTGCGGCCCGAGCGGCCACAGGGTCGACACGACGAGCACGTTCGGGTACCACTCGACCATGATGTTCGGGTACAGCGTGAGCCAGATGGCGCCCTGCTTGGGCTCCTTGCCGCCGTTGAACTTCAAGACCGCTTCCTGCCACTTTTTATAGGCGGGCGAGCCGGCCTTCTGCAAGCCGCGGTTCACGCCCACGGTCTGCACGCTGTAGTCGCGGCCGAATTCCCAGGTCAGGTCTTCGCAGGACACGAAATTGCCCAGGCCGGGATGGAAGGGCTCGACGTGGTAATCCTCCAGGTAGACTTCGATGAAGGTCTTCCAGTTGTAGTCGACGTCGTGGATCTCGGCGTGGTCGAACAGGTAGCCGGAGAAGTCCAGGTCCTTGGTGACCGACATATGCTTGAGCTTGTCCATCACGTCGTAGCCGTTCTGCTCGAACAGCAGGCCGTTCCAGCTTTGCAGCGCCGTCTTCGACAGGTTCAGGCAGGGCGTCTGCGCGAAATGCGGGGCGCCGATCAGCTCTCCCTTGAGGTCGTAGGTCCAGCGGTGCAGCGGGCAGACAATGGTATTGGCATTGCCGCGGCCATTGAACATGAGCGCCTGGCGGTGACGGCAGACGTTGGACAGCACCTCGATGCCGTTGGCATTGCGCACGAGCATACGGCCCTCGTTTTCCGAAGGCAGGGTCGCGAAATCGCCCGTTTCCGGCACCATCAGCGCATGGCCGACATAGCGCGGGCCCTTGCGGAACAGTTGCTCGATTTCACGCTGCAGCAGCGCGTCGTCAAAATACACATTTACCGGAAGCTGGGCGCAAGAGCGCGCCAGCTTGGCGTGGGTAGCCAGATCGGACATCCCAACCCCCCTTTTATAAAAGCTTCAAGCAAAGAAGAGAAAGAATCCAAAGACCAGTATTTTTAGTTGAGGAAATACGGATTTCGGACAGAACCGGAGATTATAGCGTGGAACGAGCTCAGCCGTCCCCCAGGATCACGGGTCCGTCGCGGGATTGTGGTGCGGAATGGCACAAATCGTGCCGGAATGGCATTGTTTTCATCAGTGTGCAGGTGGCCGTGTTTTACATGAACTTCCCGAGAAGAAGCTCGACATTCGCGCAGACCACCCCAAGGGTGTGGATTGTTTTAAAATACGCGATTGAACTTGCGCGCGTCGCACCCAAGGCGCATGCGCGATCGCCAGCCCAACACAATAAAACACTATGGCAACTATTACTAACGCGGAAACGACGCCGGCCCCGGCTTCTTTCGAAGAGGCCATGGCCGAACTCGCCCAGCTCGTCACGCAGATCGAAGGCGGCCTGTTGCCGCTGGAAGCCTCGGTCGCGGCCTATGCGCGCGGCTCGGAGCTGGTGAAGTATTGCGCGGCCCAGCTCGAGAAAGTCGAAGCCCAGGTCAAGGTGCTCGAAGGCGACATGCTCAAACCGTTCAGCGCCGAGGGCGCAGGCGAAGGTATGCAGTGACCATTCCGATGACGCAGATGCTCCCCTTTGCAGCCTGGATGGGCAGCGTGCAGGCCGAGGTCGAGGACGCGTTGGCCAGCTTACTGCCGGCGCCGCACCTGGTCCCGGCCAAGCTGCACGAGGCGATGCGCTACACCGTGCTGGGCGGCGGCAAGCGCGTGCGTCCGCTATTGGTGTATGCCAGCGGCGCGCTGTTCGATGCCGACCGCGCCGCCATGGCGCGTGCCGCCTGTGCACTGGAAATGATCCACGCCTATTCGCTGGTCCACGACGACATGCCCTGCATGGACGACGACGACCTGCGCCGCGGCAAACCGACCGTGCACGTCGCCTACGACGAAGCGACCGCCTTGCTGGTCGGCGACGCGCTGCAGGCCCAGGCTTTCCAGACACTGGCCGACAGCGATACGCTGGCCCCGGCGCGTCTCGTGCCGATGCTGCGCATGCTGGCGCAGGCGGCCGGTTCGGGCGGCATGTGCGGCGGCCAGGCGATCGACCTCGACAGTGTCGGCATCGCGCTGAACCTGGCGCAGCTCGAGCGCATGCACCAGCTGAAAACCGGCGCGCTACTGCGCGCCGCGGTGCTGCTCGGCGCCATGACCGGCACGGAGCTGACGGATGCGCAGCGCGACGCCCTGGGCGCCTACTCGAGCGCGGTAGGGCTGGCCTTCCAGGTGGTCGACGACATCCTCGACGCGACCGCCGATTCGGCCACGCTCGGCAAGACCGCCGGCAAGGATGCGGCCGGCAACAAGCCGACCTATGTATCGATCCTCGGCCTGGCGGCATCACAAGCATTGGCGCAGCAATTGCGGCGCGACGCGCACGACGCGCTGGCGCCATTCGGAGAACAAGCACTGCGGCTGCGCGAACTCGCGGATCTGATCGTGCAGCGGAAGGCATAAATGAAACTGCTAGAAACCATCAACGACCCGTCTGACCTGCGCCAGCTGTCGCGCGCGCAACTGACGCCCCTGGCCAACGAACTGCGCCAGTTCCTGCTCGACTCGGTCTCGAAGACGGGTGGCCACCTGTCCTCGAACCTGGGCACGGTGGAACTGACGATCGCGCTGCATTATGTGTTCGAGACGCCGCACGACCGCATCGTCTGGGACGTGGGCCACCAGACCTATTCGCACAAGATCCTCACCGGCCGCCGCAACCGCATGGGCACGCTGCGCCAGCTGAACGGCCTGTCGGGCTTCCCGAAGCGCGACGAGAGCGAATACGACACCTTCGGCACGGCGCACTCGTCGACCTCGATCTCGGCCGCGCTCGGCATGGCCGCCGCCTCCAGGATCAAGGGCGAGCACCGCCACGCGATCGCCGTGATCGGCGACGGGTCGATGACGGCCGGCATGGCCTTCGAAGCCTTGAACAATGCCGGCGTCGAGGAAGACTGCAACCTGCTGGTGGTCCTGAACGACAACGACATGTCGATCTCGCCGCCGGTCGGCGCCCTGAACCGCTACCTGGCGCGCTTGATGAGCGGCCAGTTCTACGCCGCCGCCAAGACGGTCGGCAAGAGCGTGCTGCCCGGCCCCTTGCGCGAGCTGGCCAGCCGCCTGGAAGAACACGCGAAGGGCATGGTGGTCCCGGCCACGATGTTCGAGGAATTCGGCTTCAACTACATCGGCCCGATCGACGGCCACGACCTCGATTCGCTGATTCCGACGCTGGAGAACATCAAGAAGCTCAAGGGGCCGCAGTTCCTGCACGTCGTCACGAAGAAGGGGCAGGGCTACAAGCTGGCCGAGGCCGAGCCGATCCTGTACCACGGCACCGGCAAGTTCAATCCGACCGAAGGCATCATCCCGGCGACCAGCCCGAGCAAGATCACCTACACTGAAGTGTTCGGCAACTGGCTGTGCGACATGGCCGCCGCCGACAGCCGCCTGGTCGGCATCACGCCGGCCATGCGCGAGGGCTCGGGCATGGTGCGCTTCCACCAGCAATACCCGGAGCGCTATTTCGACGTCGGCATCGCCGAGCAGCATTCGGTGACCTTCGGCGCTGGACTCGCCACCGAGGGCTTGAAACCGGTCGTGGCGATCTATTCGACCTTCCTGCAGCGCGGCTACGACCAGCTGATCCACGACGTGGCGCTGCAAAACCTGGATGTCACCTTCGCGCTCGACCGCGCCGGCCTGGTCGGCGCCGACGGCGCGACCCACGCCGGCAACTACGACCTGTCCTTCCTGCGCTGCATCCCGAACATGGTGGTGATGGCGGCCTCCGACGAGAACGAGTGCCGCCAGATGCTGACGACGGCCTATCACTATCCGGGGCCGGCCGCGGTGCGCTATCCGCGCGGCGCCGGGGTCGGCGCGGCCATCAAGGAAGAGCTGGTCTCGATCGAGATCGGCAAGGGCGAGATCAAGCGCCAGGGCAAGGACATCGCCATCCTCGCCTTCGGTTCGATGGTGGCCCCGAGCCTGGGCGCGGCGAACGAACTGAACGCGACGGTCGCCAACATGCGCTTCGTGAAACCGCTCGACCTCGCGCTGGTGCAGCGGCTGGCGGCGGAGCACGCCTGCCTGGTCACCGTGGAAGAGGGCGCGACCATGGGCGGCGCCGGTTCGGCCGTGGCCGAGGCGATGGCGGCAGCCGGTATCGTCAAGCCACTCCTGATCCTGGGCTTGCCGGACAAGTTCATCGACCAGGGCGATCCTGCGGCGCTGCTGGCTTCGGTAGGCCTCGATGCCAAGGGGATCGCCGCTGCGATCCGCACGCGCTTCGGTGCAACGGGCGAGCCGCGGCTCGTCGTGAACAATACCTGACGAGGCGTCAGTCTCCCATGAACAACGGCGCTTCGGCGCCGTTGTTCATGGAAAGTTCGGATGCCGCCGCGGTCCAGGCATGGCCGGTCGGGATGATTGATTGCGCACAGGCATTGACTATGTGCGCTGCATAACAAAATATTATCGGGATTCTTTACACTTGAGCTGACTGCTGAGTAAGTTAAATACCTAAGCAATTGATTTTTAATGATATTTTACATCTGGCACGCATATTGCTAACAAGGGGATACCAACGACAATTTGTTCAACCTAATAAAGACCACTATCATGAAATTTCTGAAAAAACTCGCTTGTGCCGCCGCTGTTGCAATGTCCGTCGCAGGTGGCGCAAATGCCGCTACCGTGATGAACAACTGGGTCTTCAACCCGGTCGGCACCGGCTTCAGCGCTGGCCAGACCGTCAACGAATACCTCGACGTCAACGGCAACGCCTTCATCCAGATCAACCCAACCGGTGGCAGCAGCTTCTCGTTCACCGAACACGCTGTGTTCAACATCGTGCAAGCTGACAGCAACGGCGCCCTGTTCCCAGTGAACTACGCCGGCGGCAACATCACCGCGATCTTCGAAGCGACCGGCACCGGTAACTTCAGCGGCGCCTTCACCTTCACCGGCGGCACCATCAAGATGTACCAGAACCCGACCAACGGCCAGTACGGTTCGACCGCCGGCTTCTACGGCGCCAACCTGGGCAACGAGATCGCCGTGTTCAACGTGATGGCTGGCGGTGGCGGCCTGGTCGATGCAAGCGGTTCGCCAACCAACAACGGTCAAGTCAGCGTGTTCGCACAAGCTGATGCCGGCGCCCTGGATGCAGGTTACTTCTTCCGTGAAAACGGCGACGACCTGTCGGCTGAATCGGTGATGGGCTTTGCCTTCACCAACGCCAACACCATCGGCAATCCAACCCGCCGTCTGGTTGACGAAGTCGCTTGCCAATTCGCTGGCTACACCGGCAGCGGTTGCAACGGCACCGACTATGCCAACAACCCAGGCAACTTCTTTGTCTCGAACAACGGTCAGTTCAAGCTGGCTGAAGTGCCAGAGCCAGGTTCGCTGGCCCTGTTCGGTATCGCCATGCTGGGCGCCGGCGTCATGAGCCGCAAGCGCGCCAAGAAGGCCTAAAGTAGCGCCGCAGCGCCGCCTGGTTCAGGCGAGCGCTTGCAGAAAGGCCAGTCAGGAAACTGACTGGCCTTTTCTATTTGGGAAGACTGAACGCGCCGGAATCGCTTGTCTTCGACCTTCGTGCAACCGATCAGCCGGCGGGTTGGCCGAACAATTCCTCGGCGCGCCGGAACAGGATCCAGGAAGTCGCGATCAGCTTGTCGCCGCTGACCGGCACATGCCCCTTGTGGGTGTGGGTGAACCCGGCCGGGGCGATGATCAGGCGGCCCTTTTTCGCCGCCACCTTGCGCTCCTGGTAGAGGAACTCGGTCTCGCCGCCCTCGGTCACATCGTTCAGGTAGAACTGGAACAGCAGCACCCGGTGCAGGGTCTCGCAACTGGCGTTCTGCGGGTAGATCTCGGAATGCCAGTGGTGGTAGCCGCCCGTGCCTTGCAGGTATTTCTGCAGGTTGAGCGGGCCGCAGCGGTACATCGACTGCAAGAGCGCTGCAAGGTGCGGCCTGCCGCATTCGTCGAAGTTGGCCAGCGACAGCGCGACCGGCTGGCCGGTCCGGGGATGGGCGACCATCGGCGCCAGTGCGCCCAGCACCAGCGCCCGGTAGCGGTCGATATAGGCGGCAAGGTGGTGCGCCACCGCCGTCATCATCAGGTTGCCGACGTCGTGCCATTCCTGGTGCGGGCCGATGGTGAGGTCCCAGCTGTCCTTCTTGCTGGTGTCGACGCCGTTGCCGGTGCGCCCGCGCACGACCTTGTCGCTGGCCTCGAAACGGGCGGCGATGGCGCCGCACTGGGCCGCGCTCAAGGCGTCGTCGTAGATGCCGATGAAATCGTTCACGCCCGTCTGCCCTCCCTGCCTGCCTGCGGCGGCAGGTGAATCGAACGCGCCAGCAGGTGTCCGGCCAGCCAGCCGCCGGCCAGGCCGCCGAGATGGGCCGCGTTGTCGGTATGCGGATACACGAAACCCATCCACAGGCTAAAGAGCAGGAATGGAATCAGCGAGGAACGCAGCTCGGAGACGACGGTCGGCGGCACGCCGCTGTTGCTGCGCCCGAGGAAGGCCAGCAGGCCGCCGATGATGCCGAAGATCGCGCCCGAGGCGCCGACGCTGTTGACCTGCGGATTCCACAGCACGCTGGCGATGCTGCCCGCGACGCCGGCCAGCATGTACAGGGCGGCGAAGCGCGTGCTGCCGAAGATGCGTTCGGCGAGCCGGCCGACCTGCCACAGCGCCAGCATGTTGAACAGCAGGTGCCACAGGCTGCCGTGCAGGAACATCGAGCTGACCAGGCGCCACCATTGGCCGCCGCGCGTCAGGCGCCCGAGGTTCGAGCCCCAGTCGACCAGCTGGAAGGCGTGCAGGGCGGCGCCGGCATTGGGCTGCAGCGCGAACAGCTCGCGCAGCGGCCCCGCCAGTTCGGCCTGGTACTTCTGGCGCGCCAGCCACATCAGCACGAAAATGCCGATGTTCGCCGTCAGCAGGCCCCAGATCAGCGGCGTCGACGGACTCCAGTAATCGATGCGGTCGTGGAAGACTTCGTTCTCTTCGTGCTCGCGCACGAAAGCCTCGGTCTGGCGCCCGGGCAGCAGGTCGACGATGCGCGCGGCGGTGGCCCGGTCGGCTGCCGAGAAGCCGATCGTCAGGGTGCCCTTCACGCCGATCAGGTCGAACCAGACGTCCTCGGCGTTGGCATAGGCGTTGACGATGTCGACCTTGCGCAGCTTGTGTTCCTCGCGCCGCGGCAGCCGAAACGCGCGCCGGACGACGCCGCGCAGGAACACGAAATCGGCTTCGATCTCGCAACTGCCCTCGCCACGAAAGCGGAACGGGTTGCTTGGCCACTTGCCGCCGGCCGTATAGAAACGGACCTCGAATACGGTACTGCTCGCCATCGGCACGTCCTAGCCGCGCTGGCGCTCGTGGTTCCAGAGCACGTCGCTGCCGCCGGCAAAGCGGTTGAGCACGCGCGCCAGCACGAACATCAGGTCCGACAGGCGGTTCACGTACTGGCGCGGCTGCGGGTTGATGCCGTCCTCTTTCGACAGTGCGACGATGGCGCGCTCGGCGCGGCGGCAGACGGTCCGGCACACATGGGCGGTGGCGGCCGCGCGCGAACCGGCCGGCAGGATGAATTCCTTGAGCACGGGCAGGCCGGCATTGTATTTTCCGAGCAAGCCGTCGAGGCGCGCGACATGCTCGTCCTTGATCATCCGGTAGCCCGGAATGCACAGTTCGCCGCCGAGGTCGAACAGGTCGTGCTGGATCGAGACCAATTCCTCGCGCAGGTCGGGTGGCATGTCTTCGCACAGCAACAGGCCCACGAAAGAATTGAGCTCGTCGACTTCGCCGAGGGCGTCGATACGGGCGCTGTCCTTGCCGGTACGGCTGCCGTCGCCAAGGCCGGTCGTGCCGTCGTCGCCGGTGCGTGTGGCAATTTTGGAAAGTCGATTACCCATGATAATGTCCTGCCCCGAAAAAAAGATAGCCCGAGCATACGACAAAACAATGTGATTGTGCTTACAATCGACGTTATGTCCGCCTCTCTCCCCACTCCCCTCAGCGCCCCGGTCGAACGCCGCCGGCAGGTAGCCGACGCCCTGCGCGCGAAACTGCCTGCTGGCGCCGTCCTGTCCGACCCCGAAGACACGCGCCCCTACGAATGCGACGGCCTGGCCGCCTACCGCCAATTGCCGATGATCGTCACCCTGCCGACGGACGAACAGCAGGTGCTGGCGATCCTGAACGTCTGCCGCGAGCTGGGCGTGCCGATCGTGCCGCGTGGCGCCGGCACCGGCCTGTCGGGCGGGGCGCTGCCGATCCATGACGGCGTCGTGCTGTCGACCGCGCGCCTGAACCGCATCGTGCGGCTCGACGATTACGCGCGCACGGCGGTCGTGCAGCCGGGCGTGCGCAATCTCGCCATTTCCGAGGCCGCGGCCCCGTACGGCCTGTACTACGCGCCGGACCCGTCCTCGCAGATCGCCTGCACCATCGGCGGCAACGTGGCCGAGAACTCAGGCGGCGTGCACTGCCTGAAGTACGGCCTCACCGTGCACAACGTGCTGCGCGTGCGCGTGGCCACCATCGACGGCGAGATCATCGAGCTGGGCAGCGAGGCGCTCGACGCGCCGGGCCTCGATTTGCTGGCCGTCTTCATCGGCTCCGAAGGCATGCTCGGCATCGTGACCGAGGTGACCGTCAAACTGGTGCCCAAACCCGCGGCGGCCCAGGTGATCATGGCGTCCTTCGACGACGTCGTCACCGGCGGCAATGCCGTGGCCAGCGTGATCGCCGCCGGCATCATTCCCGCGGGCCTGGAGATGATGGACCGCACCTCGGCGCGCATGGTCGAGCCCTTCGTCCACGCCGGTTACGACACCG
This sequence comes from Massilia jejuensis, assembly GCF_042656795.1. Taxonomy (NCBI): domain Bacteria; kingdom Pseudomonadati; phylum Pseudomonadota; class Betaproteobacteria; order Burkholderiales; family Oxalobacteraceae; genus Massilia; species Massilia jejuensis. Next base: position 24,043 of record NZ_JBHSMS010000080.1, read on the forward strand.
ACGCCGCCGCCATCCTGCTGTGCGAAGCCGACGGCACGCCGCTGGAAGTGGCCGAAGAGATCGAGCGCATGACGCAAGTGCTGGAAGCGGCCGGCGCCAGCGCGATCGCGGTCTCGCAATCCGAACTCGAGCGCATGAAATTCTGGTCGGGGCGCAAGAACGCCTTCCCGGCGGCGGGGCGCATCTCGCCCGACTACTACTGCATGGACGGCACCATCCCGCGCAAGAACCTGGCGCAGGTGCTGACCGGCATCGAACAGATGGAAACGACCTACGGCCTGCGCTGCGCCAACGTGTTCCACGCCGGCGACGGCAACCTGCATCCGCTGATTCTGTTCGATGCGAACCAGCCGGGCGAATTCGACCGCGCCGAAGCCTTCGGCGCGGCCATCCTGGCGCTGTGCGTGGAAGTGGGCGGGACCATTACCGGCGAGCATGGGGTGGGCATGGAAAAGATCAATTCGATGTGCGTGCAGTTCGCGCGTCCCGAACTCGACATGTTCTTCGCCGTCAAGCGCGCCTTCGACGTGCACATGCTGCTCAATCCGGACAAGGCGATCCCGACCCCGCACCGCTGCGCCGAATTCGGCAAGCTGCACGTGCACCACGGCGAGGTGCCGTTCCCGGATCTTCCGCGCTTCTAGAAAGAGAACATGCAGTCAATCGAACAATTCAGGGAGCAGGTGCGCCAGGCCGGCGCAGCCAGGGCGCCGCTGCGCATTCGCGGCGGCGGCACCAAGGACTGGTATGGCGGCCCCTTGCAGGGCGCGATCCTCGACACGCGCGCGCATCGCGGCGTGGTCGACTACGAGCCGACCGAACTGGTGATCACGGCGCGCTGCGGCACGCCGCTGGCCGAGATCGAGGCGGTGCTGGCCGCGCAGCACCAGATGCTGGCCTTCGAGCCGCCGCATTTCGGCGACGGCGCCACCCTCGGCGGCGCGGTGGCCGCCGGCCTGTCCGGTCCGCGCCGCGCCAGCAGCGGCGCCGTGCGCGATTTCGTGCTCGGCGCGACCATCATGGACGGGCAGGGCGAGGTGCTCAAGTTCGGCGGCCAGGTCATGAAGAACGTGGCCGGCTACGACGTCTCGCGCCTGATGGCCGGCTCGATGGGCACGCTTGGGCTGATGCTCGAGCTTTCCGTCAAGGTGCTGCCGCGCGCGGTGGCCGAGACGACGCTGCGCTTCGAGACGGGCGAGATCGACGCGATCCGCATGCTCAACGTGTGGGGTGGCCAGCCCCTGCCGATCTCGGGCAGCTGCTGGCACGACGGCGTCCTGGCGCTGCGCCTGTCCGGCGCGCGGGCGGCGGTCGACGCGGCGGTGCGCTCGCTGGGCGGACAGGTGATGGCGGACTGCGCCGGCTTCTGGGCCGACCTGCGCGAACAGCGTCATCCCTTCTTCGACGGCGACGCGCCCCTGTGGCGCCTGTCGGTGCCGCCGACGACCGGCGCCATCGTGGCCGGCGGCGCGCAGCTGATCGAGTGGGGCGGGGCGCTGCGCTGGCTGCGCGCGCCCGCGAGCGAGGCGGATAATATCCGCCGTACCGTGCGCGCCGCCGGCGGCCATGCGACCCTGTTCCGTGGCGGCGACAAGGCCGCCGGCGTGTTCCAGCCGCTGGCGCCGGCCGTGGCACGCATTCACGAACGCCTGAAGACGGCGTTCGACCCTTCCCACATTTTCAATCCCGGACGGATGTTCTAGCATGCAAACCAACCTGGCCGACTTCATCAAGGGCACCGCCGACGGCAACGAGGCCGAAGCGATCCTGCGCGCCTGCGTGCACTGCGGCTTCTGTACCGCGACCTGCCCGACCTACCAGCTGCTGGGCGACGAGCTCGATGGCCCGCGCGGGCGCATCTACCTGATCAAGCAGGTGCTCGAGGGCGCCGAACCGACGCGCAAGACGCAGCTGCACCTGGACCGCTGCCTGACCTGCCGCAACTGCGAGTCGACCTGTCCGTCCGGCGTGAAGTACGGACGCCTGGTCGACATCGGCCGCCGCGTGGTCGACGAGCGCGTGCCGCGCCCGGCGGCGGACCGCGTGAAGCGCACGATGCTCAAGGAATTCCTGCCCAGAACGGGCCTGTTCAAGCCGGCCTATGGCCTGGGTACCGCGCTGCGCCCGTTCATGTCGAAGGCGCTGCAGCACAAGCTGCAGCGTCCGCGCCGCGCCGGCCACTGGCCGACGCGCGTCCATGCGCGCAAGATGCTGGTGCTCGACGGCTGCGTGCAGCCGGCGATGGCGCCGAACATCAACGCGGCCACCGCGCGCGTGCTCGACGCATTCGGCGTGCAGCTGGTGATGGCGCCCAAGGCCGGCTGCTGCGGCGCCGTGCGCTATCACCTGAACGACCAGGACGGCGGCCTGGAAGACATGCGCCGCAACATCGACGCCTGGTGGCCGTATGTCGAACAGGAGCAGGTCGAGGCGATCTTGATGACGGCCTCGGGCTGCGGCGTGACGGTCAAGGAATACGGCCACCTGCTGGCGCACGACCCGGACTACGCCGCCAAGGCCGGCCGTATCTCGATGCTCACGCGCGACCTGGCGGAAATCATGCCGGAATTCGAAGAGCAGCTGGCCAGCCGCTTGCGCGGCAAGATCGGCAAGCGCATCGCCTTCCATCCGCCGTGCACGCTACAGCACGGCCAGCAAATCCGCGGCAAGGTCGAGGGCGTTTTGCGCGCCGCCGGGGTCGACGTCGTGCTCTGCGCCGACAGCCATTTGTGCTGCGGCTCGGCCGGCACCTATTCGGTGCTGCATCCCGAGATCGCGCACGAACTGCGCGACCGCAAGCTGGCCAACCTGGAAGCGACCGGCGCCCAGGAAATCGTGTCGGCCAATATCGGCTGCATGACCCATTTGCAGTCGGGCACCGGGACCCCCGTCACCCACTGGATCGAGCTCGTCGACCGGGCGCTGGAAACCGGGACAGCTGGCTGACCGGACGCGTCGTCCAGCGCGCGCCGGCGCCGCCGCCGCATGGCGCGCATTCTATTTTTCTCCCCAATATAGAGTATTCATCCCCTGCTAATCCCGCCGGTTCACGCTGGCGGGTGCTTAGCTATTACTTTCAGGAAATATATTTCTACTGATCCTTGCTATCCGCTTTTAGATGAAAACTCACGGAATGTATCCAATAAGCGACGGATGTCACAGTTTTTAACAAGCTGGTCGGGAATTTGGGATATCAACTTTGCTACGGATCAATGTTATGTAAGAGTATTTATTACTGTCATCATTTGTAGCAGAAGTTTGTCACAGGTTGATGACAGCCTGTAGTCAAAATAAATTCACCATTCAGGAGTCGTTGTGAAGCACAAGAGTACTTTGAATAAAAGCGCCATCGCACTCGCGGTAACGTTGGCCTACCCGGCCTTCGCCCTGGCGCAACAGCCGATCGATCCGGCTGTCAAGATGCAGCGCGTGGAAGTCACCGGTTCGAGCATCAAGCGTACCCAGGCCGAAGCCGCAGGCTCGGTCCAGATCCTTACCCGCGATGACATCGAACGTACCGGCGAAACGACGGCTCTCGGCATCCTTACCAGCGCCGCGGCAATCACCACCGACCTGAATTCGGCGTCGAGCAGCGCGGGCAGTTTCGCCACCGGTGCCTCCGGCGTCAGCATGCGCGGCCTGTCCAAAGTGTCGACCCTGATTCTGGTCAACGGCCGCCGTATTGCGCCCTACGGCCTGTCCGATGGCGCCCAGGAAAACTTCACCAACCTCGACGCCATCGCCAGCGACGCGATCGAGCGCATCGAAGTGTTGAAAGACGGCGCCTCCGCCATCTACGGTTCCGACGCGGTGGCCGGCGTGGTCAACATCATCCTGCGCAAGAACTACCAGGGCGCGAAGATCCGTACCCACTATGCGCAGTCGCAGCATTTCAAGGAACAACGCAACGGCAGCGTCGCGGCCATCGTCGGCTACGGCGATATCGAAGCGCAGGGTTTCAATACCTACCTGAGCGCCGAAGCCTACCGGCGCGACGGCTACTCGCAGGGCGAATTGGCCCGCCATTATCCATTCTGGCATCGCCTCACCCCGGGCCGTTCGACCTGGGATGCCAAGAGCCAGTATTCGCCGACCGGCAACTATTTCCGCAGCTCGACCAACATCGTCGCCGCGCCGGGCTGCCCGGCTGGCGATATCGACCCGATCGACAAGCTGTGCAAATACGATATCCTGCCCTTGACTGGCCTGACCACCGACAACAAGCGTCATGCGATCGCCAGCGTCACCAATTTCAAGATCGGCAAGTCGATCGATGCGACTTTCGAGATCACCCATGCGGGCGCGGAAAGCGACTACATCGTGGCACCGTTCGCCCTGCAGCCGACCACCACATCGAGCACCTGGTATGACGTCTACGGCGGCAAGATGGTGGGTCCGTTCTTCTATCCGAAACTGCCGGTTGGCCATCCGAACAACCCATACAGCACGCCGACCGAATTCCGTACGCGCCTGATGGACACGGGAAACGGCTTTAACTTCAACCGCACCGAGTCGGACCAGCAGCGGGTCATGCTCGCCCTGACCGGCACGGTTGCAGGCTACGACTGGCGGTCGGCCGCCGGCTGGATGCGCTCGTCGGCGACGAAAGCGACCCGCAACCCTGCCGCCAAGGGCTACACCGATGCAATCGTCAACGCCACCTACAAGTTCGGCCAGCAAAACAGCTATGCGCTGCTCGACTCGATGTTCCCGGTCCGTACCACCGAAGGCGAATCGGACATCAAGTTCTTCGACGCCACGATCTCCGGTACTGTCATGCAATTGCCGGCTGGTCCCGTGAACGTCGCCGTCGGTACTGACATCCGCAGCAATGGTTACCGGATGAAGAGCTCGGACAACGTCCTGCGCGGCGAACTTGTCGGCGTGTTCGGTCTGCAGGTGGACGACCGCGTCAACCAGTATGCCGTCTTTACGGAAGCGAGTGTTCCTGTGGTGAAGAACGTCGAGCTGAGCGCCGCTCTGCGTGCCGACAAGACCACGGGCTTCGAGGCGCATTTGTCGCCGAAACTGGGCCTGCGCTGGAATGCCACCGATCGTCTGCTGTTGCGCGCTACCGCATCGGGCGGCTTCCGGGCCCCGAACATTGTCGAGTCCGGTAACGGCCTGGGCCGCAGCTCGGTTGCCACCTCGATCAACGACCCGCGTCGCTGCCCGACCGCAAATATCCTGAACGCGCTGGTGCAGGATGCCAAGAACGCCACGCCCGCCGACAAGTCCCAGGCCAACATCTTCCGCAACAGCGAATGCCTGGCCAACCTGCCAAGCTTCGTGTCGTCGAACCCCGACCTGAAGCCGGAAACCTCGCGTTCGTTCACCAGCGGCTTCGTCTTCGAGCCGGTGAAGAACTGGACGATGGCGATGGACTACTACTTCATCGAGCGCCGCAAGGAAATCGGCTCGCGCTCCGTGAACGATATCCTGAAAGGCGAAGCAGCACTGCCTGCCGGCCAGCTGATCCGTACCGACAACACCGCGTCGGACAACGATTTCCTGGCACTGGTGCGCAAGTATGCGCCGAACAACACCGTCAATTACGGTGGCGTGGGCAAGCTGGGCCTGGTGTACAACCCGTACGTCAACAGCGGCCAAACCCGCGTGATGGGTCTGGACTTCGACACCACCGGCCGCCTGAAGGCAGGCGGCTACGACGTGCGCATCAAACTCGATGGCACCTATGTCCTGAAATACCAGGAATACAGCGTCGCCAACGACGCCTATGGCCCGAACCAGGCCGGCACCTGGGACTTCGGCCCGCGCATGCGTGCCAAGCTCAGCACGTACGCCAAGAAAGGCAATTTCGATCATGGCGTCACCGTCAACTGGGCCAGCGGCTACAGCAACAACAGCATTTCGTCGCCAACCTACTGCGTGACGCAGAAGGTCGCCGCCGAATTCCTTGACACCTGCGGCCACGTCGGCAGCAACACGACGGTCGACTACAGCCTGTCGTACACGGGCATCGATCGCGTGAAGCTGAGCCTGTACGTCGACAACGTCTTCCACCAGGAAGCACCGGTCCAGTGGCGCGACGGCTTCAGCCCGCAATTCCGCCGTTTCGGCGCTGCCGCCAGCTATACATTCTAAGCGCAACGGGTAATGTCATCGATGCCGTTCAGTCTAGACTGAACGGCATTTTCATTTTGTCGCCGTCCGTAGCGGCATGGGGCTCGCCCGCGGCGCCGCTTCCCTGCCGCACCTGTTGCGCCCACGGAGCAGGCGCCCCGGCGCGCCTCGTGGCGCCGTGCTAGCATGCCGTCCCATCCATGATCGAGAAGAGCACGCCATGAGTTCAGTCTTTCGCCTCGTGCGCGACGAGGGAGGCGCCGTCCCCGTCGTCGTCTTCGAGGACTCCACCACGCCCGGCTTCGTCCCCTTGTGGGAAGAGGTCGGCGTCTATGACGCCCTCTACAACAGCGACGGCCGGCGCGCGCGCGACGTTTCGCGCACGCTGGCCTATGGCCTGGACCGCGTGATGAGCGAGCCGGGACTGAACCGGCTGGTGCCGGCGTCGGCCTCCATGGGGGAGGCGCTTCGCTTCCTCGAGAATGTCAATCGCGGCTGCGTCATCCACGGCTCGGCCGAGATCCAGACGCGCTGACCGCTGTCCCGGGCAACACCGGCGCGGCGTATTCGGCCGCGACCCTGCGCAAGATTCAAGGGTTGGAGCCTCATACTCAGGTGTAAGCAAATGCCACGGATGTAAGTGATTGTTAAACTCGTCAACAGCCTTGGCTGGCCGCCCGTTGATAGCCCAGTGACATGCGAGACGTGCACTGACAAACAACCAACCGAGGAGCTGCACCATGAAAAAAATTACCGCCACCCTGATCGCCGGCCTGTTCGCTACCGCTGCCTTCGCACAAACCCCCGCCACGCCGGCCACGTCCGCGACGGCGACTGTGACTGCGGCCACGCCAGCCACCCCGGCGGCGCAAGCGAGCGTGGAGGCCAAGGACACCAAGGGCGCTGCCTTCGTCGATAACAAGGAGTTGAAGGCCGACGCGCAGACCGACGGCAAATTGGTGAAAAAGATCAGCAAGGCCGATGCCAAGGCGGCGGTCAAGGCCGACAAGGAAGCCAAGGCGGCAGTGAAGGTCGACAAGGAAGCCAAGGCGGCCGTCAAGGCGGACACGAAGGCCGAAGTGCAGGCCGATACCCACGGCGCGCATGTCGCCGGGACCGCCAAGACCAAGTAAGATCGTTCAGGTCGAGAAGAAACCCGCGTGGATCGCGGGTTTTTTTTCGGATGAACATTTGCGTATTGGAATGTTCGTCAGCCGCTTGCCTGGGAATCGCACAGCGAACGGGTCACCTCGGGAGCAGTGCCTCGATGTCGCCTGCAATCTTCTCCGGCTTCGTCCGCGGCCCATAGCGCTTGACGACCGCGCCGTCGCGCCCGACGAGGAACTTGGTGAAATTCCACTTGATGAGTTTCGTCCCCAGCACGCCCGGTGCGGCGTGCTTCAGATACCGGAACAGGGGATGGGCGCCGGCGCCGTTGACGTCGACCTTGGCGAACAGCGGGAAGGTGACGCCGTAGTTCTCTTCGCAGAAAGCGCCGATCTCGGCCTCGCCGCCCGGCTCCTGGTGGCCGAACTGGTTGCACGGAAAGCCCAGCACCGCGAGCCCGCGCGCGTGGAACCGGCGGTAGACCGCTTCGAGCCCCTTGTATTGGGGCGTGAAGCCGCAGGCGCTGGCGGTATTGACGATCAGGAGCACCTGGCCGCGGTAGCGCGCCAGGTCGATGGAGGGGCCGGCTAGGCTGGCGGCCTGGAAGTCGAATATGTTCATGCCGCAATGATACCAAAAAAGCAAGTATCACCCCCGCGCGCCAGCTAGCCGCTCATACCAGCCCCAGGTGCTCGGTCCCGTTCGAGAAATCGCGGTCCTTCGCGTTCTTGCTGTTTAACTTGATGTTCAGGCGCAGGTCGTTGACCGAGTCGGCGTTGCGCAGCGCATCCTCGTAGGAGATGCGTTCGGCTTCGTGCAGGTCGAACAGGGCCTGGTCGAAGGTCTGCATGCCCAGCTCGCGCGACTTTTTCATGATCTCCTTGATCTCGTGGACTTCGCCCTTGAAGATCAGGTCGGAAATGAGCGGCGAATTGAGCATGATTTCCATCGCCACCACGCGGCCCTTGTCTTCCTTCTTCGGGATCAGGCGCTGCGAGACCAGGCCGCGCAAATTCAGCGACAAGTCCATCAGCAGCTGCTGGCGGCGCTCTTCCGGGAAGAAGTTGATGATGCGGTCGAGCGCCTGGTTGGCGCTGTTGGCGTGCAGCGTGGCCAGGCACAGGTGGCCGGTCTCGGCGAACGCGATCGCGTGCTCCATCGTCTCGCGGTCGCGGATTTCGCCGATCTGGATCACGTCCGGCGCCTGGCGCAGGGAGTTCTTCAGGGCTGCCTCGAAGCTGTCGGTGTCGACGCCCACTTCGCGCTGCGTGATGACGCAGTTGCGGTGCGGGTGGACGAATTCGACCGGGTCCTCGATGGTGATGATGTGGCCGTAGCTGTTCTCGTTGCGGTAGCCGACCATGGCGGCCAGCGTCGTCGATTTGCCCGAGCCGGTGGCGCCGACCATGATCACGAGGCCGCGCTTGGACATGACGACGTCCTTGAGCACGGGGGGCAGGGCCAGGTCTTCGAATTTCGGGATCTGGGTGGTGATCGTGCGCAGCACCATGCCGACGCTGCTCATCTGGACGAAGGCCGACACGCGGAAGCGTCCCAGGTCGCCCGGGCTGATCGCGAAGTTCGCTTCCTTGGTCAGCTCGAAGCCGGCGGTCTGTTTGTCGTTCATGATCGAACGCGCCAGGTCGGACGTGTGCGCCGCCGTCAGGGGCTGGCTCGAGACCGGCGTCATCTTGCCGTCGATCTTGATCGCCGGCGGGAAGCCGGCGGTAATGAAAAGGTCCGAGCCGCCCTTGTTGACCATCAGGCGCAGCAGGTCGAACATGAATTTTGAAGCCTGGTCGCGTTCCATCGTCTCAGCCCGGGAAGTTTTCTGGAATCTTGGCGGCCGAGCGGGCGGCGGCGCTCGAGATCACGTTGCGGCGCACCAGGTCGGTCAGGTTCTGGTCCAGCGTCTGCATGCCGACATTGCTGCCGGTCTGGATCGACGAATACATCTGGGCGATCTTCGCTTCGCGGATCAGGTTGCGGATGGCCGGCGTGCCGAGCATGATCTCGTGCGCGGCCACGCGTCCGGAGCCGTCCTTGGTTTTCAGGAGGGTCTGCGAGATGACCGCCTGCAGCGACTCCGACAGCATCGCGCGCACCATCTCCTTTTCCTCGGCCGGAAAGACGTCGACGATACGGTCGATGGTCTTGGCGGCCGACGAGGTGTGCAGGGTGCCGAACACGAGGTGGCCGGTTTCGGCGGCCGACAAGGCGAGACGGATTGTCTCGAGGTCGCGCAACTCGCCGACCAGGATCGCGTCCGGGTCCTCGCGCAGCGCCGAGCGCAGCGAATTGCTGAACGAGAGGGTGTGCGGGCCGACTTCGCGCTGGTTGATCAGGCATTTCTTGGAATCGTGGACGAATTCGATCGGGTCCTCGATCGTCAGGATGTGCCCGTACTCGGTTTCGTTCAGGTGGTTGATCATCGCTGCCAGGGTCGTCGACTTGCCCGAGCCGGTCGGGCCGGTGACCAGCACCAGGCCGCGCGGACGCAGGGCCAGTTCGCCGAAGATCTTCGGGGCGTTCAGTTCTTCCAGCGACAGGATCTTCGAGGGAATCGTGCGCAGCACGGCGGCGGCGCCGCGTTCCTGGTTGAAGGCGTTGACGCGGAAACGCGCCAGGCCCGGAATGGCGAACGAGAAGTCGCATTCGAGCATCTCTTCGTATTGCTTGCGCTGGCCGTCGTTCATGATGTCATAGATCATCCCGTGCACGTCCTTGTGCTCCAGCGGCGGCAAGTTGATCCGGCGTACGTCGCCATGCACGCGGATCATCGGCGGCAGGCCGGCCGACAGGTGCAGGTCGGAAGCCTTGTTCTTCACCGAGAAGGCGAGTAATTCTGAGATGTCCATTTATAATCCCTGTGCCGTGAAGGGCGCCGGCGTGCGCCTCGAATACGTGGCATCGTCCCGAATATTGCCCATAGAAAACGATTATGTCCACAATCGCTGCCAACTTGCAAGCTGTCGAAGCGACAATCGCCGCCGCCGCACAAGCCGCCGGCAGGCGCCGTTCAAGCATCCAGTTGCTCGCCGTATCGAAGACGTTCCCGATGGAACACGTACTCGAGGCGATTGCCGCCGGCCAGCGCGCCTTCGGTGAAAATTACCTGCAAGAAGCCGTCGAAAAGATCGCGGCCGTGGCGCGCGCGCAACCCGCGCAGGCGGGTGAGGGCATCGAGTGGCATTTCATCGGCCCGATCCAGAGCAACAAGACGCGGCCGATTGCCCTCAATTTCGCCTGGGTCCACACGGTCGAGCGCCTGAAGATCGCCCAGCGCCTGTCCGAGCAGCGCCCGCCCGAACTCGGCCCCCTGAACGTCTGCCTGCAAGTGAACATCAGCGGCGAAGCGACCAAGAGCGGCGCCATGCCGCACGAACTGCCGGAGCTGGCGCGCCAGGTCGCGGCCTTGCCCAACCTGCGCTTGCGCGGGCTGATGGCCATACCCGAAGCCCAGACCGACCCGCAGCGCCAGCGCGCCGCCTTTGCGCGCCTGCGCGTACTGGCCGACAAGCTGCGCGGCAACGGCCTCGCGATCGACACGCTGTCGATGGGGATGTCGGGCGACATGGCAGCCGCGATAGCGGAAGGCGCGACCATCGTGCGCGTGGGCAGTGCGATTTTCGGTGCGCGGCAATACGACTAAGAACAGGTTCCAAGGACGACTGGGGAAGACTATGAAGATTGCGTTTATCGGCGGCGGCAACATGGCGACGGCGCTCATTGCCGGGATGGCCAAGGACGCTGGAGCGGGCGTGCAGGTGCATGTGGTGGACCGCGATCCGCAAGCGCTGGCGCGGCTGGCGGCGCAGTACGGCGCGCGCACGGCCGGCGCCATCGACGCCGCGGTGGCCGACGCCGGCGTCATCGTGCTGGCGGTAAAACCGCAGCAGATGCGCGAGGTGGCGCTCGAACTGGCGCCGCATTTGGATGGCGGGCCGCTGGTGCTGTCGATCGCGGCGGGCATCCGTGGCGCGGATCTGTCGCGCTGGCTGGGCGGCTACGGCGCCATCGTGCGCGCCATGCCCAACACGCCGGCGCTGATCGGCATGGGCATGACCGGACTGGTGGCCTTGAAAGGCGTGAGCGCCGCGCAGCGCGCCGCCGCCGACGGCGTGCTGCGCGCGGTCGGGCAGACCGTGTGGCTGGACGACGAAGCCCTGATCGATCCGGTGACGGCGGTGTCGGGCAGCGGGCCGGCCTACGTGTTTTATTTTCTGGAAGCGATGCAGGCGGCGGCGCTGGAGATGGGCCTTAGTGCGCAGCAGGGCAGGGAGCTGGCGCTGGCAACCTTTGCCGGGGCCACGCAACTGGCCGCGCAGTCGGATGAACCGCTGGAAGTGCTGCGCCGGCGCGTGACCTCGACAGGCGGGACGACCCATGCGGCCATCGCCAGCATGGAAGCGGCGGGCGTGAAGGCGGCGATCGTGGAAGCGATGAAAGCCGCCGCCGCGCGCGGGCGCGCGCTGGGCGACGAACTGGGGGCCGATTGAGCGCAGCGGGTGGGCACTGCGTGCCTGCCCGCTGCGTACGCCCAGCCGGCCCGCGGCCGTCTAATCGAGCTGGCCGCCCAGCCGCGCACGCAGCAGCGGCAAGACCCGCTGCACCGCCGGCAAGGCCGCCTGCGCCATCTTCCACAGCGACGTCCCGGCCGCGACGGCGCCCAGCACCGGCTTCGGCCGCGCCAGCAGCACGCCGAGCAGCACGCCGGCACCGGCCAGCAGGGACTTCTTGTGCTGGCCGATGAACCCCGCCGCGCCGCCGATCCGTTCGACCGGCGCCTTGAGCAGGTTCAGGTGGTCCGCCATGTCGCCGCGCTGGCGCGCGCATTCGGCAATCAGGCGCGCGCGGCGCAGCGCCAACGGGGTGCCGTCATCCTTCATGCCGTGCTCCCTTGCCCTGGATAAAGGCGATGTCCTTGCCCAGTTCGGCGCGGGTGGCGGCCAGCATCGGGGCGCGTGCCGCGAAGCCGGCGCGTACCCTGGCCAGGATCAGCACGGCGGCCAGCGCGAACAGGCCGGCCATGGTGCCGATGGCAAGCAAGCGGTGTTCGTCCCAGAACAGCGCGATCACGAACAGCGCGGCCAGCAGGAGCGCGCCGGCGCCGAGGAAGACCGCCAGCAGCGTCCAGGCCAGGTAGCCCAGCAGCGACTGCGTTTCCTCGCGCACTTCGACCGCCGCCAGTTCCAGGCGCGTGCGCGCCATGCCGGCCAGGGTCGTGCCGATGCGGCCGACCGTTTCGGTAAAGACCATCAAGGGCGCGCCTTCAACGACGATTGATCAGCATGCCCAGCACGAGGCCGACCGCCGCGCCGATGCCGACCGCTTTCCACGGGTTTTCCTTGACATAGACATCCGTGGCCTTGGCGGCGGCTTTCGACTTTTCGACGACTTCCAGGTTGGCCAGGCCTTCCTTGGCGCCGGCGATGGCGCCTTCGAACTTGGCTTTCGCGTTCTTGAGCTCTTCGCCGGTCAGCGAACTGCCGTGGCGCAGCCAGGCTTCAGCATCCTGGATGACGGTTTTCAGGTCGGCCATCAGCTGATCGCGGGCGCCGGTCTGGGTCGGGATTTTTTCCATCATGGGGTGGTCCTCTTCATGTGAATGGGTCGCGGCCAGGCAGCCGCAACGGGCCGTGCAATTCGGACAATATTATCCTAATGCATAGTCTAACGCGACACCAAGAAATAGTGCCGCACCCAACCAATTGTTGTGCCGGAAGGCCGCAAAACAGCGCATCCGGTCGCGGTCCCGGATCAAGGTGTAGTGATAGAGCGCAATCGCGGCCGCGACGGCGACGCCGCCGACGAACCACCAGCGCAGGCCCAGCAGCCAGCCGCAGACCAGGTCGATGGCCAGTGCCAGCCCGTAGCACAGCATCACGGCGGCCACGTCGAAGCGCCCGAAGGTGATGGCCGAGGTGCGCATGCCGATTTTCAGGTCGTCGTCGCGGTCGACCATCGCATACTCGGTGTCGTAAGCGACGGCCCAGAACACGTTCGCCACCAGCAGCCACCAGGCCACCGCGGGCACCGCATTCTGGATGGCGGCGAATGCCATTGGGATGCCGAAGCCGAAGGCGATGCCGAGATAGGCCTGGGGAATGGCGAAAAAGCGCTTGAAATAGGGATAGGTGCCGGCCACGATCACGGCCAGCACCGAGAGCTGCTTGGTGAGCGTATTGAGCGGCAGGATCAGGAGAAACGACACGACGGCCAGCACGAGCGCGACCATGACCGCTTCCCAGCCCTTGATGCGCCCGGAGGTGAGCGGCCGCTCGGCCGTGCGCTTGACGTGCCTGTCGAACTCGCGGTCGGCGTAATCGTTGATCGCGCAGCCGGCCGAGCGCATCAGGGCGGTGCCGAGCACGAAGATGACGACGATGGCCGGATCGGGCTTGCCGCCCGATGCCATCCAGAGCGCCCACAGGGTCGGCCAGAGCAGGAGAAGGATGCCGATCGGCTTGTCGGCGCGGACCAGCCGCAAGTAGAGCGCCAGCTTGTTCATGATTCGCTTCTTGTCACGCAAGAATTATTGTGTACAAGACAGCGATTTTACTTGGTTTGCGCTTCGTTAACGCATGCTGGCGTCCACCCCGCGGCATCAGGCAGCCTTGTCGAGCGTGAGCATGTCGACCCCGGGCAGATCGCACTGCGCCACCGCATTGCAGACCGCCTCGATGGCCGCGCGCCGCGTGAAACTCTTGCGCCAGGCGATGACCACGCGGCGCGAGGGCGCCGGATTCGAGAAAGGGACGAAGGAGAGCATCCCGTTGGGATCGTTCATGTCGCGCACCGAAGCGCGCGGCAACACGGTCAGGCCGATACCGCTGGCGACCATGTGACGGATCGTTTCCAGCGACGAGCCCTCGAAGGTGCGCTGCATGCCGTTGCCGGGCGACGAGAAGCGCGCCATCTCCGGACACACTTCCAGCACCTGGTCGCGGAAGCAGTGGCCGCTGCCCAGCAGCAGCATGGTTTCGGCTTTCAGGTCGTCGGCGGGTATTTCGCGGCGCTGGGCCCAGGGATGGGTGCGCGGAGTGGCCACGACAAAGGGTTCGTCGTACAGGGTCTGCATCAGCATGCCGTGGTCCGGCAGCGGCAGCGCCATGATGGCGGCATCGAGCTCGCCCTGGCGCAACAGTTCCAGCAGCTTGACCGTGAAATTTTCCTGTAGCACAAGCGGCATTTGCGGGACATGGTCGATCAGGTTCTTGACCAGCGGCGGCAGCAGGTAGGGGCCGATCGTGTAGATCACGCCCAGGCGCAGCGGGCCGGCCAGCGGATCCTTGTTCTGCTTGGCCGTTTCCTTGATCGCGGCCGTCTGCTCGAGCACGCGTTCGGCCTGCGCCACGATCTGGGCGCCGACCGGCGTCACCGACACCTCCGAGCCGCCGCGTTCGAACAAGGTCACGCCGAGCTCGTCTTCGAGCTTCTTGATGGCGACCGAGAGAGTGGGTTGGGCGACGAAACACGATTCGGCGGCATGCCCGAAATGTTTGGCACGCGCGACGGCGACAATGTATTTCAGCTCGGTGAGTGTCATGGATGATGGTCAGTTCCAATTGCAGAGTTGCAATAATAATCCTGCCATGCCCGGCGTGGTTTGCCGAGAAAAAGTATTTTAACGAGAATCTTAGTCGATATAATGCCCGGCGGGTGAGATCGACTGTGAATCCATGCCCGGCAACCGTAGCGACACTCAGAAAGGCACCCATGTCTTCCACGTTTGGCCCGGTCGAAGCCCTGGCCTATATCCAGAAGCTGCTGACGGTAATGCACCAGCAGGGCGGCTCCGATCTCTTCATTTCCGCCGACTTTCCGCCCAGCATGAAGCACCAGGGCGCGATGAAACCGATGAGCCAGCAGCGCCTGACCGGCGAGGTGACGCGGGCGCTGGCCCTGTCGCTGATGAACGAGCGCCAGCGCGCCGAGTTCGAAGCGCAGATGGAGTGCAATTTCGCGATCTCGCTGCCCAATGTCTGCCGCTTCCGCGTCAACGTCTTCGTGCAGCAGCAGAGCGTGAGCATGGTCGTGCGCACGATTGCCTCGGAAATCCCGAATTTCGACAAGCTCGCACTGCCCGAAGTGCTGAAAGAGGTGGTGATGACCAAGCGCGGCCTGGTGCTGGTCGTCGGCGGCACCGGTTCGGGCAAGTCGACCACGCTGGCGGCGATGATCGATTACCGCAACAGCAACTCGGCCGGCCATATCATCACCGTCGAAGACCCGGTCGAATACGTCCACAAGAACAAGAATTGCCTGGTGACGCACCGCGAAGTGGGCGTCGACACCCATTCCTGGCACAACGCCCTGAAAAACACGCTGCGCCAGGCGCCGGACGTGATCCTGATCGGCGAGATCCGCGATACCGAAACGATGGAGCACGCGATCGCCTTCGCCGAAACCGGCCACCTCTGCCTGGGCACCCTGCACGCGAACAACGCGAACCAGACGATGGACCGCATCATCAATTTCTTCCCGGAAGAGCGCAGGAACCAGCTGCTGATGGACCTGTCGGCCAATCTGCGCGCCATCGTCTCGCAGCGCCTGGTGCGCACCGAAGACGGCAAGGGCCGCAAGGCCGCCATCGAGATCCTGTTGAACACGCCGACCATCGGCGAGATGATCCTTAAAGGAAATTTCCACAGCATTAAGGAAATCATGCACAAGTCGCGTGAACTGGGCATGTGCACCTTCGACCAGGCGCTCTACGAGCTCTACAACAAGGGCCATATCGGCTACGACGAAGCGATCCGCAACGCCGACTCGGCCAACGGCCTGCGCCTGCAGATCAAGCTGTCGGGCGAACGGCGCGAGGCGGACGACGCGGGCGCCGGCAAGGCGTCGCCGCTGTCGATGATGCTCGAAGAAGAAGAAGAGCAAGACCCCGCCAATCCACAATGACGCAGCAACAGCCGAACCCCATGCCGAATTTCGAATCCAAAATTTGCACGCGCGCCCAGCTCAAGGCACGCGTCGCCGCCCTCCCGAAACCGGTCGTGCTGACCAACGGCGTGTTCGACATCCTGCACCGCGGCCACGTGACTTACCTGGCGCAGGCGCGCGCACTGGGCGCGTCGCTGGTCGTGGCCGCCAATACCGACGCTTCCGTCAAACGCCTGGGCAAGGGCGAGGACCGCCCGCTCAATACCCTGGCCGACCGCATGGCCGTGCTGGCCGCGCTCGAATCGGTCAGCCTGGTCGTCGAATTCGACGAAGACACGGCGCTCGAAACGGTGCTCGAGGCGCGGCCCGAGATCTACGCGAAGGGCGGCGACTACCAGATGAACGCGATTCCCGAAGGGCAGGCGGTGCTGGCCTACGGCGGCCAGGCGGTCGCCATCGATTTCGAGCACGACCGCTCGACGACCAAGCTGCTGACCAAGGTGCGGGCCGGCTGAGGCGGCCGATCATGCGCTGATCGTCCCTGGCGGCCGCATGCAAAAGACACTCGGCACGCTGTTCCTGCTCGGCATCGCTGCCTACAGCGCGGCGTGCCTGGCCCTGTTTCTCCTGCAGCGCTCGCTGATTTATTTCCCGCCCGCCCAGGCCCTGGTCCGGGCCCCGCAGGTGTCGACCATGACCGTCCCCGGCGCGGTCGTGACCATTTCGGAACGCCCCCGGCCTGGCACCAAGGCCCTCATCTATTTGGGCGGCAACGCCGAAGACGTGTCCATGAGCCTGCCGCAGCTGGACGACGCCTTTCCCGATCACGCGCTCTACCTGCTGCACTACCGCGGCTATACCGGCAGCACCGGCAAGCCGAGCGAGCAAGCGCTGGTGGCCGACGCCTTGCGGCTGTTCGACCGCGTGGCCGCGGCGCATGCCGAGGTCGTGCTGGTGGGCCGCAGCCTGGGCAGCAGCATCGCGCTGCAGGTGGCCAGCCGGCGTCCGGTGCACAAGCTGGTGCTGGTCACTCCCTTCGACAGCCTGGCCGGGCTCGCGGCCCGCCAGTTTCCGTTCTTCCCCGTGCGCTGGCTGCTGCGCGACCGCTACGAAGCGGCGCCCCATGCGCCGCGGGTCAGGGCGCCGACCCTGGTCCTCGCCGCCGGACAGGACGAGATCGTTCCGGCGCGCAGCACGGCGCGGCTGGTGGCGCGCTTCGCCCCCGGCGTGGCAAGGCACGAGGTGATCGAAGGAAGCGGGCATAACACGATTTCCGACAGCGCCGCCTATGCCGCGGCCCTGCGCTGGGCCCGCTGATCCCTATCGGACAGCCTGAACAGTTGTAGCCCATCCACGTTATTGCTGAAGGGGCTATTTCCTAATTGCATGAACTGTTAGACTCTTGGCGCACGCCCGCGCTTCGCCGGCGGCGCGCCGGGCGGTCCGCATGGCCGGCCGCACGGTCCGGCGCCACCACGACCGGTCCTGAGGCCATGACCCCCACGCACCCTACGTACCCCATGCACCCCATTCACCCCACGCACCCGAGCGCGCCGCCCGCCGACCCGCGCCTGCGCGCCGATCCCCTGGCCGACGACATCGTCCATCGCATCCTCTGCGGTCCGGACACCGGTACGCCGTCCTTGTCGCGCTGGGACGCGATCGCCGTCGTCGAGCGCGCGCTGGCCGCCTGGGACAGCAATGGCGCGCTCGATGGATGGCGCGCCGATGCCGGCACGCCGGCGCCGATCGCCGCCGCGCTGGAAGACTATATAAAACAGGCGCGCCGGCTGCCGGCCTGGCTCGATGCCGGCAAGGTCGCCCGCGCCGAAGCGGTGTTCGCCTGTCTCGGCACGGTATCGTTCACGCTGCTGGCCTGCGCCGCCGTGCCGGAAGCCGACATGGCGGCCGGTGCCGTCGAGCCGCATCCCGACGACCGGGTGCGTGCGGCGGCGGCCCTGATGCTGGCGGCGATGCTGCCCGGCGGCCTGCTCGATCCGGCCGGCAGCGGCGTGGCGCAAGTGCTCGCGCTGCGCCTGAGGAACGCCCTGGTCCGCCACCTGGTCGTGCGCGGCCACCCGGGCGAGGCGCTGACCTACGGCGCGGCCATTCCGGCCCTGCTGCCCGAGGGCGCGGACCCGCACCGCACGCTGTTCGCGCGCGGCTGGGACGTGCGCGTCGACGGCCTGCCGCGCAACCAGGAAGCGCTGGCTTATACGCTGCTCGGCTTTCACTACGTGATGCTGCGCAGCCTGCGCCGCCTCGGCCTGGGCCTGCGCCGACAGGACGAGGACGCCTGGCTGCACGCCTGGAACGTGGCGGGCCACCTGCTCGGCATCGAGGAAGACTTGCTCGCCCCGCGCATGCGCGAGGCCGCCACCTTGTTCGAGCGCCTGCAACGGCACGCGCGTGCCGTCGCCGACGCCCGCTACGCCGTGCCCGGGCGCAAGGGCGGCGCACCGGCCTGGGGAAAAGCGCCCGACCCGCGCCCGGCGCTGGCCGCCGGCCTGGTGCGCGCGCTGAGGGAGGGCATCCGGCGCCGCGCCCTGCAAGCCTTGCCGCTGCTGCTGGCGCGCCGCCTGTGCGCCCGCGCGACGGCGCGCGCGCTCGGCCTGGACGCGCAAGCGCCGCTGCTGGCACGCGCGCTGTTCTCCCTCGGGCTGGGCGCGGCGCGCGCCGCCGACAGCGCCACCGGCCTGTTCGACCCGGGGGTGTCGATCCTGCGCCTGGCTGCGCGCATCCTCGGTTACCGGATCGCACTGCGCTTCCTGACGGACCCGGCGCTGCCTGAATCCCTGCTGCGCCAGGTCGACGCCGCGCTCGGCGCCTGGGAAACCAATCCGGCGGCGCCCGGCTGGGTGAATGCCATCGAAGCGCGCTTGCGGCCACGGCGCCCCAGGATCGGCCCCGGCCAGGCCGCCGCGTGCTGAGCCTACTGTCCTCGCGCGGATGGACCGGCCCGTTAGCAGGACGCTATCGTTCGGATAGATAATTTTGAAGGAATGCTAGCGTGTTTCTGTTAGTTGCCTAACGTAGCGTCGTCCTGCCATCGGTTATGGTCGTTGTCGCAGACAAGACACCTGATCAACTAGCGAGGACAGAATGACCGCAAGCAAGAACAAACCTGGTGCAACCGATGGCGCCGGCTCCGTATTGAGTACCGTGGCCGGACCTTCCACCGGCAAGCCGCCTTCCAGCCTGGGCAGCAATGAACCGGTTCCCGCGCGCCTGCTGGAAAAGACCAGCGCCGAGAAGCAGCTGGCCGCCGCCGCGCCGTTCAACCCGAACAAGCCGGGCGAATACGGCGACGCGTCGCGCACGCCGTCCGAGGGCGACCACCATCAGCCGTCGACACCTGCGGCGACCGGCAGCACCAGCACGGAAATCATCGGCTCGGACAAAGTCGGCAGCGGCCAGCCGGCGGTCGGCCAGAATCCGACCGTGGCGCCGCTCGACCGGGTGCGCGTCGATGCCGGCGACCGCGTGCTCACCACCAACCAGGGCGTGCCGGTTGCGGACAACCAGCATTCGCTGAAGATCGGCCTGCGCGGGCCGACCGCGATGGAAGACTTCATCCTGCGCGAAAAGATCACCCACTTCGACCACGAGCGCATTCCCGAGCGCGTGGTGCATGCGCGCGGTTCGGCCGCGCACGGCTTCTTCGAATCGTATGGCGACTTCAGCGAACTGACCCGCGCGGTGCCGTTCGCCGCCAAGGACAAGCGCACGCCGGTCTTCGTGCGTTTCTCGACCGTCGCCGGCGAGCGCGGCTCGACCGACACGGCGCGCGACGTGCGCGGCTTCGCCGTCAAGTTCTACACCGAACAGGGCAACTGGGACCTGGTGGGCAATAACATCCCGGTCTTCTTCATCCAGGATGCGATGAAATTCCCGGACCTGGTGCATGCCGCCAAGCCCGAGCCGCACCACGCGATGCCGCAGGCCGCCACCGCCCACGACACCTTCTGGGACTTCGCTTCGCTCTCGCCCGAAATCGCCCACATGCTGATGTGGACGATGTCGGACCGCGCCATTCCGCGCAGCTACCGCACGATGCAGGGCTTTGGCGTGCACACTTTCCGCCTGATCAATGCCGCCGGCGAGTCGCGCTTCGTGAAATTCCACTGGACGCCGCTGCAGGGTACGCACTCGCTGGTGTGGGACGAGGCGGTGCGCATCTCGGGCGCCGACCCCGACTTCCACCGGCGCGACCTGTGGGAAGCGATCGAAGCGGGCAATTTCCCGGAATGGGAGCTGGGCTTGCAGGTCTTCACCGAAGAGCAGGCCGCTTCCTTCCCCTTCGACATCCTGGATGCGACCAAGCTGGTTCCCGAAGAGCTGGTTCCGCTGACCCCGGTGGGCCGCCTGGTGCTCAACCGCAATCCAGACAATTTCTTCGCCGAAACCGAGCAAGTGGCCTTCTGCACCGCGCACATCGTGCCGGGCATCGATTTTTCCAACGATCCGCTGCTGCAAGGCCGTAACCACTCCTACCTCGATACCCAGATCAGCCGCCTGGGCGGCGCGAACTTCCACGAAATCCCGATCAACTCGCCGGTCGTCCAGATCCAGAACAACCAGCGCGACGGCATGCACCGCCAGGCCATCAACCGCGGCCGCGTGAACTATGAACCGAATTCGCTGGGCGGCGGCTGCCCGTTCCAGGCTGGAAAGGCGGGCTTCACCAGCTTCCCGGAAGCCTTCGCGACCGAAGACAAGGTGCGCGGCAATCCGGAACTGTTCGCCGAGCACTATGGGCAGGCGCGCCTGTTCTTCCAGAGCCAGAGCGCGGCCGAGCAGGCCCACATCGCCAACGCCTTCCGCTTCGAGCTGACCCGGGTCCAGACCCCGGCCGTGCGCGAGCGCGTGCTGGCGCTGCTGGCCAATGTCGACGCCGGGCTGGTGGCGAAAGTGGCCGAAGGCCTGGGCATGGACGTGCCGGCGCCGCTGCCGCTGGCGCGCCCGGAAATCCCGGCCTACGCGCCGTCGCCGTCGCTGTCGCTGCTCAGCCGTCCGGGCGAGACCGGCATCCGTACCCGCCGCGTGGCGATCCTGGTGGCCGCCGGTGTCGACGGCAATGCCGTGCGCACCATGTATGCGGACTTGCTGAAGGACGGCGCCGTGCCGCGCCTGGTCGGCTCCATGCTGGGCAAGGTCAAGACGGGCGCCGGCGACCCGCTGGACGTCGAGATTTCGCTCGAAGCCGGGCCGTCGGTCATGTATGACGCGGTGATCGTGCCGGACGGCGAGCAATCGTCCGACCTGCTGGCGAGGAATGCCCATGCGATCGACTTCCTGCGCGAGCAGTACCGCCATTGCAAGCCGATCCTGGTCCTGGGCGGCGGCGCCGGCTTGCTGGCCAAGGCGATGATTCCGGCGACGCTGCCGGACGGGTCGGACGATCCGGCGCTGCTGATCGACGCCGGCCTGGAAGCGTTCAAGGAAGCGCTGGCCGGCCACCGCTCGTTCGCGCGCGAGACCGACCCGCCAACGGTGTAAGGAACGACAGGCGCGGCTGCGGCCGTGCCTGTCAGGGCGCGGCGCGCGCCCTGCCGCCCGACCATTCCGGGCGGCGCCTCACGCCCCGCCTGCGTAGCCGTTCTGGCGCCAGGCCTCGTACACCACCACCGCCACCGTATTCGACAGGTTCAGGCTGCGGTTATCCGGCATCATCGGCAGGCGAATCCGCTGCGCCGCCGGAAAACCGTCGCGAAAGGCCGGCGCCAGCCCGCGCGACTCGGGTCCGAAGACGAAAACATCGCCCGGCTGGAACGCGGCATTCGCAAACGGTGCCGAGCCGTGCGTCGTGAGGGCGAACATGCGCGCCGGATCGGCTTGCGTGTCCGCCAGAAAAGCATCCCAGTGCTTGTGCACCTTCATCGTCGCATAGTCGTGGTAATCGAGACCGGCGCGGCGCATCTTGGCGTCGTCGAGGGGAAAGCCGAGCGGCTCGATCAGGTGCAGTTGCACGCCGGTGTTGGCGCACAGGCGGATGACATTGCCGGTATTCGGTGGGATTTCCGGTTCGACTAAAACAACATGAAACATTCCAGCTTCCTCATCAGTATGGTGGCGTGCGCGCGAACACCAGGTTCGATACGCGCGCCGCGCCGGCTGCCTTCAGGGTGGCGGCCAGCTCGTTCAAGGTGTGTCCGCTCGTCATGACGTCATCGACGACGCCGACGTGGCGGCCGTGCAGCAAATGGACCATCTCCGGCGCCACCTCGAAGGCGCCGCGGATATTGCGGGCACGTTCGCGCGGCGCCACGCCCGACTGCGCGGCCGTCTCGACGGCGCGTTGCGCCAGGCGCGGCTGCAGGACGGCGCCGATGGCGAGCGCCAGCGGCCGGGCGATCTCGAGCGCCTGGTTGAAGCCGCGCTCGGCGAGCCTGCGCGGCCCCAGCGGGACCGGGCACAGCAGCTCGGGCAGCGGCCAGCCCGGCTGCATCAGCACGGCATCGCGCATGCGCTGCGCGAACCAGGGCGCCAGCGGCAGGCGGGCGCCGAATTTCAGGCCAAGCACGAGGGCGTCGAGCGGCGCGGCGTATTCGGCCGCGACGATTGTCGCATCGAAGGCCGGCGCCGCGGCCAGGCAGGCGCCGCAGGCTTGTCCGGGCAGCTCGGCGGCGCCGAGCGGATTGGCGCAGCGGGGGCAGCGCGGCCCGCCGGGCCCGGCATGGTCCCGCGTGCAGGGCGCGCACACGGGTTCGGGCGCCGCTTCGCCGCACAGCGCGCAGGAGCAGGGCAGGACGGCGCGTGCCAGGGCGCGCGGCCAGTGTTGCGCAACCGCTCCCAGGTGCTCAAGCATGGGCCCGACTCCCACAAAGATGTACACTGCCGCCATTATCTCATTCGAACGCAACAGAAACATGGCTTCTCCCTCGTCTCCGTCGAAAATGAGCGCACCGATTGACGCCGGCCGCGTGCGCGCGCTGTTCAAGGAACCGCGGCGCGTGGCCGCGGCCGATTTCCTGCGCCGCGAGATCGCCGGGCGCATGCACGAGCGGCTGAGTCTGGTCAAGATCGGGCCCCGGCGCGTGCTCGACGCCGGCTGCGGCGCCGGGCCCGATCTGGGCACGCTGCAAACGACCTATCCGGCGGCCCAGGTCATCGGCATCGACGCGTCGAGCGCCATGCTGGCCGCGGCCGGCACGCCGGCGCCGGCCCTGCGTTCGCTGAACCGGATGCTCAGCCGCTTGATGCCGGCCAAGGCCGGCATCGATCTGCTGTGCGGCGACTTCGGTACCCTGCCATTCGGCCCGAACTCGATCGACCTGGTGTGGTCGAACCTGGCGCTGCACTGGCATCCCCAGCCGGACCGCGTGTTCGCCGAATGGCGCCGCGTGCTGCGCGTCGACGGCTTGCTGATGTTCTCGAATTTCGGTCCCGATACCTTCAAGGAGCTGCGCACGGCCTTTGCCGCGCTCGACGAAACGCCGCATACCCTGCCGTTCGTGGACATGCACGATTTCGGCGACCAGCTCGTCGAGGCCGGGTTTTCGACGCCGGTGATGGATGCCGAGCGCATCACGGTCACCTACGGCACGGTCGCGGCGCTGCTGGCGGACGTGCGCGCGCTCGGCGGCAACCCGCTGGCCACGCGCCGGCGCGGGCTGGTCGGACGCGCGGCCTGGCAGCGCATGCTCGACGCCCTGGAAGCGATGCGCGGGGCCGACGGCAGGATCGGGCTGAGCTTCGAGGTGATCTACGGCCACGCCTTCCGGCCAGTGCCCAGGACGACCGTGGCAGGGGAGTCGATCGTGCGCTTCCAGCCGCGCAGGCCATAGGCGGCCGCGCCGGCGCCGGTGGCACGGCGGCGCCGGAATGGCAAGGCCGGGAAGGCAACGCTCGATGCCACGGCGCACGAAATAACATGGCCATTGCAAGGATTTTCCTTGAATAAAAATTGGCGATTTGAGTATAATCAATGACTATTTTTTCGCCCAGCGCCCGGTAAACGTTGAAAAACAGGGTGAAATGGTGAAAGAATTGGAAAATTGAAAAGCAGCACCAGCAAGTTTCGCGCCCTTCAGTGTGTTTGCAGTTGCTGGGGAACGCGTCATGGTTTTAACCGGTTGCGCGTCCCCGCGCCGCGCCGTCGGAAGCCGCTTGCAACTGGTTTCGGAGCGGCGGCGGTTCGTTCATGGAATTGCTGACCGTTTAAAAATATTCTTATTTTGGGTGGTTGGGGACAATTCATGACATATGCAAAGCGACTTCACGCCATGGTGCTCGGTCTCGCGGTATGGACCAGTATCCCGGCACTGGCTGCGCCGGAAATCACGGGGCGGCCGGTGGAATACCAGTTGAACATGCAAACTCCGGTGACTGGGATCGGCGCTGACATCTACAGCTTGCACAACTGGATGATGATCGTGTGCCTGATCATCTTCATCGGCGTCTTCGGCGTCATGTTCTACTCGGTGTTCAAGCACCGCAAGTCCCTCGGCCACAAGCCGGCCACCTTCCACGAATCGACCGCCGTCGAAATCGCCTGGACCATCGTTCCCTTCCTGATCGTCATCGGCATGGCCCTGCCTGCCACCAAGACCGTGGTGGCGCTGAAGGACACCTCGAACGCCGACCTCACCATCAAGGCCACGGGCATGCAGTGGAAATGGGGCTACGACTACCTCAAGGGCGAAGGCGAGGGCATCAGCTTCCTGTCGAACCTGTCGACCCCGCGCAGCCAGATCGGCGAGCCGGGCGTGGCGCCGACCGAGGCGCGCACCGAAAACTACCTGCTCGAAGTCGACAACGAAATGGTCGTGCCGGTCGGCAAGAAGGTCCGCATGGTCCTGACCGCCAACGACGTGATCCACGCCTGGACCATTCCGGCGTTCGCCATCAAGCAGGATGCGATTCCCGGTTTCGTGCGCGACGGCTGGTTCAAGGCCGACAAGATCGGCGTCTACCGCGGCAACTGCGTCGAGCTGTGCGGCAAGGACCACGCCTTCATGCCGATCGTGGTGCGCGTCGTCTCGAGCGAGGATTACACTGCCTGGGTCAATACCAAGAAAAAGGAAATGGCCGCGCTGGCCGACGATCCGGCCAAGGTCTGGACCATCGACGAACTGAAGACCAAGGGCGAAGCCGTCTACGCCGCCAACTGCGTGGCCTGCCACCAGGCCAACGGCAAGGGCGTGCCGAACGCCTTCGCGCCGCTCGACGGCTCGGCCCTCGTGAACGGTCCGAAAGCGGCGCAGATCGACGTGCTGCTCAACGGCCAGGACACGCCGGCCTATCCGGGTGCCATGCCGCCATGGAAGCAGCTGTCGGACTCGGACATTGCGGCGGTGATCACCTATACCCGCAATACCTGGTCGAACAAGGCTGCGGAAAACATCGTACAACCGGCCGAAATTCTGGCTGCACGTAGCAAGTAACAGGATTCCAGGATACTGACATGACTACCAGCTCTCTCGACCACGCCCACGACGACCATCACGGTCACGCCCATGACCACGACCACGCGCACGACATGCCGACCGGCGCCCGCCGCTGGCTGTTCGCGACCAACCACAAGGACATCGGTACCCTGTACCTGTGGTTCTCGTTCATCATGCTGCTGTCGGGCGGCGTGCTGGCACTGATGATCCGCACCGAGCTGTTCCAGCCCGGCCTGCAGTTCTTCCGCCCCGAATTCTTCAACCAGCTGACCACGATGCACGGCCTGGTGATGGTGTTCGGCGCGATCATGCCGGCCTTCGTCGGCTTCGCCAACTGGATGATCCCGCTGCAGGTGGGGGCGTCGGACATGGCGTTCGCGCGCATGAACAACTTCTCGTTCTGGCTGCTGCCGCCCGCGGCCCTGCTGCTGGCCGGTTCCTTCTTCGCGCCGGGCGGCGCGACCGCCGCCGGCTGGACCCTGTACGCGCCGCTGTCGACCCAGATGGGTCCGGGCATGGACATGGCGATCTTCGCGATGCACATCATGGGCGCCTCGTCGATCATGGGTTCGATCAACATCATCGTCACCATCCTCAACATGCGCGCGCCCGGCATGACCCTGATGAAGATGCCGATGTTCTGCTGGACCTGGCTGATCACCGCCTTCCTGCTGATCGCCGTGATGCCGGTCCTGGCCGGCGCCATCACCATGACCCTGACCGACCGCCACTTCGGCACTTCGTTCTTCAACGCCGCCGGCGGCGGCGACCCGGTCATGTACCAGCACATCTTCTGGTTCTTCGGCCACCCCGAGGTCTACATCATGATCCTGCCGGCCTTCGGCATCGTCTCGCAGATCCTGCCGGCATTCGCGCGCAAGCCCCTGTTCGGCTACGCCTCGATGGTCTACGCGACCGCCTCGATCGCCGTGCTCTCGTTCATCGTCTGGGCGCACCACATGTTTACCACCGGCATGCCGGTGACCTCGCAGCTGTTCTTCATGTACGCCACCATGCTGATCGCGGTGCCGACCGGCGTGAAGGTGTTCAACTGGGTCGCCACGATGTGGAAGGGCTCGATGACCTTCGAGACGCCGATGCTGTTCTCGGTCGGCTTCATCTTCGTGTTCACCATGGGCGGCTTCACCGGCCTGATCCTGGCCGTGACCCCGATCGACATCCAGGTCCACGACACCTATTACGTGGTGGCCCACTTCCACTACGTGCTCGTGGCCGGCTCGCTGTTCGCGCTGTTCGCCGGCTTCTACTACTGGGCGCCGAAATGGACCGGCCACATGTATCCGGAAGGCCGCGGCAAGGCCCACTTCTGGCTGTCGCTGATCACCTTCAACATCACCTTCTTCCCGATGCACTTCCTGGGGCTGGCAGGGATGCCGCGCCGCTATGCCGACTATGCCGTCCAGTTCACCGACTTCAACATGCTGGTCTCGGTGGGCGCCTTCGGTTTCGGCCTGTCGCAGGTGTACTTCCTGTTCGCGGTGGTGCTGCCGACGATCAAGGGCGGCCCGAAAGCCGAGGCCAAGCCATGGGAAGGCGCGGAAGGGCTGGAGTGGACCGTGCCGAGCCCGGCGCCATTCCACACCTTCGAGAATCCGCCGCTGGTGAAGTAATGAACGCGCCGAAGAAGCCGGGCAATGTGAAAACGGCCCTGATCCTGTGCGTGATCGCCGCGTTCTTCTTCGCGGCGGTCATCATCAAGCGCACCTGGTTCATGTCGTGAGCTACAGCCCGAAAGAGCGCCTGCGCCTGAACCGCTCCACCTTCGGCAAGCTGGTGGTGGTGGCGGTGGCGATGTTCGGCTTCGGCTACGCGCTGGTGCCGGTCTACCGCCAGATGTGCGAGGTGCTCGGCATCAACGTGCTGACCCAGCAGGACGGCACGGTCGAGCGGCCCGAGAATACCCAGGTCGACAAGTCGCGCCTGATCACGGTGGAGCTGGACGGCAATGCGCAGGGGCCGTGGCGTTTCCGCCCGACCACGCGCAGCATCCAGGTGCACCCGGGGGAGCTGGCGACCGTCGTCTACGAGGTCGTCAACACCCAGGCGCGCGCGGTCAAGGCGCAGGCGATCCCGAGTTATGCGCCGCAGTCGGCGACGCCGCATTTCAAGAAGGTCGAGTGCTTCTGCTTCCGCGAGCAGCTCATGAAACCGAACGAGGCGCGCCAGATGCCGGTGGTATTCTTCATCGACCCGAAGTTGCCGAAGGAAGTGAAGAACATCACGCTGTCGTATACCTTCTTCGAGATCTCGGGCGCGGTGGCGGCGAACTGATGGAACCGCCGCGCCGCAAGGCTTCCTTCCTGGCGTCGATGAAGGCGGTGTTCTGGTCCTTCTTCGGAGTACGCAAGCGGCGCGACTACGAGGACGACGCGGTCAACCTGAACCCGGTCCAGGTGATCGTGGCGGCGCTGCTGGGTGTGGCGATATTGATCGGCGTGCTGTTGTTTTTGGTGAAAATGGCGGTTTCGCAATAGAAGTTTTGCATGTCAACTCAACGCAATTCAACGCAATAGAATAACGATCCAGGAGATGAAGATGAGTGTGTCAAAGACCGCGCCGCATTATTTCGTGCCGGGCCCTTCCATGTGGCCAATGGCCGGCGGCATCTCGATGCTGGTGACGATGCTCGGTGCATCCGGCTGGGTCAACAGCGCCTCCTGGGGGCCTGCCGTCTGCATCGCCGGCATCGTGGCGATGCTGGCCGTGCTGTATTTCTGGTTCGGCGACGCCATCAAGGAGTCGGAATCGGGCCAGTACAGCCGCAACATCGATGCATCCTTCCGCTGGTCGATGAGCTGGTTTATCTTCTCCGAAGTCATGTTCTTCGCCGCCTTCTTCGGCGCGCTGTTCTACGCCAGGGCGATCTCGATGCCCTGGCTGGCCGACCTCGACCACAAGGTCTTGTGGCCCGACTTCGCCGGCCAGTGGGGCAACACCGGTCCCGCCGGCGTGGTCGACGCGTTCAACACCATGGGCCCGTTCCCGATCCCGACCATCAACACCGCGCTGCTGCTGCTGTCGGGCGTGACGCTGACGATCTCGCACCACGCGCTGCGCGCCGGCCACCGCCGCAACACGGCGTTCTGGCTGTTCGCCACCATCCTGCTGGGCGCGATCTTCATGGGCTTCCAGGTCTATGAATACATGCACGCCTACCAGGAGCTGAACCTGAAGCTGACCTCGGGCATCTACGGCTCGACCTTCTTCATGCTGACCGGTTTCCACGGCTTCCACGTGACGCTGGGCGCGATCATGCTGTCGGTGATCCTGTACCGCGTGCTGCGCGGGCATTTCACGGCCGATCAGCACTTCGGTTTCGAAGGCGCGGCCTGGTACTGGCACTTCGTCGACGTGGTCTGGCTGGGCCTGTACGTCGTGGTCTACTGGCTTTGATTCGACGGCAGGCAGGGACTGCGAGGGACAGCCTGCCGGCTGTCCCTTGTCGTATCTGGGGTGGCGCGGTCAGCGGATGCCGGTGGGCTGGATCCAGCCCATCTTGTACGAGGCCAGCAGGATCAGGAACAGCGTGATCGACAGGCCGACGCGCATCGCCAGCGCCTGCACCGTGCGGTTGCTGCGGCCCTTGTCCCTCATGAGGAAGAACAGCGCCGAGCCGAGGCTGGCGATGATCAGGATGAAGGCGATGGCGACAAAGATTTTCATGTTCTGGCCGGCAATGAAGTAAAGGTGAATTGTAATGGCGTTCCGGTTCAGGGTCATACCGTTCGTGGCGACGGTGGTGCTGGTGGTGCTCGGGATTGCGCTGGGTAACTGGCAGACGCGCAGGGCGCAGGAGAAGGATGCGCTTGTTATGAAGCTGGCGCAACGGTCGGCGGCGCCGCCGCTGGTGTTCGGGAATGGCGGCGGTGTGCAGGGGGACGCGGGCGTGGGCAACGGTGCCGTGCGCGGTCCGGCCGAGCCGACGCCGCGCGCCGAAGAGCTCGACTATCGCAGGGTGCGCCTGACCGGGGAGTGGGTGTCCTCGTGGCCGCTGTTCCTGGAAAACCGGCCGTTGAACGGGCGCTCCGGGTTCATCCTGGCGATGCCGTTTAAAATAACCGCTTCGGGCCGGCACGTGCTGGTGCTGCGCGGGTGGCTGCCGCGCGCTGCGCGCGCGTACGGGCAATTGCCGCAGTTCGCGACCCCGAGCGGCACGGTGACGATCGAGGGCGTGGCCACGCCCGGCGCGGGCCGGGTCATGCAGCTCGGCACACCGGGCCCATTGCAACCCGGGGCGCTCGTGCAAAACCTGACCACGGCCGAGGTGGCCAGGGCCAGCGGCCTGGCCTTCTACCCCTTTTTCGTGCAGCAGGCCGGCGCCGGGCAGGGCGAGGGACTGGTGCGCGAGTGGCCGGCCGCGGGCACGGGCGTGGACAAGCACCGCGGCTACGCGTTCCAGTGGTATGCATTGGCGGCCATGGCGGCCGTATTTTTCGTGATGACGGGATTTCGAAGTGGAAGAAAACAAGGTGCCTGAACAAACGCCGACGTCGAACAAGGCCCGCTGGAGCGGACGCCTGAAACTGCTGGTGCTGCTGCTGGTCTGCGCGGCGCCGATCATCGCCTCGTATGTGACCTATTACATCATCAAGCCCGCAGGGCGCACCAACTACGGCGCCCTCATCGACCAGCGCGCCCACCCGATGCCGGCCCTGAGCAGCACCACGCTCGACGGCCGGCCGGAGACGCTGGAGCGATATGCCGGCAAGTGGATCATGGTGAAGGTCGGCGGCGGCGCCTGCGCCGAGGCTTGCCTCAAGCAGCTGTTCGCGATGCGCCAGCTGCGCACCATGCAGGGCAAGAACATGGACCGCATCGAGCGCGTCTGGCTGATCACCGACGACGCGCCGGTCGACACCATGCTGATCCGCCAGTACGACGACATGCATATGCTGCGCGTGCCGCCCGGGCAGTTGTCGCGCTGGCTGCCGGTGGAAAGCGGCACCGGGCCCGACGACCATATCTTCCTGATCGACCCGCGCAGCAACCTGATGATGCGCTTCCCGAAAGACCCGGACCCGCGCCGCGTGCACAAGGACCTCGCCAAGCTGCTGCGCGCCTCGGCGATCGGGTGAGCGGACCATGAACATGAACGCGTCGACCCTGTTCCAGCTTGGCCTGATGGGCCTGTTCGTCGCCGCCATTCCGCTGACCATGGTCTGGCTGTCGAGCGACGCCAACAAGTACCGCAAGCTGGTCTGGGTGATGGCTTTCCTCACCTTCGACCTGATCGTGTTCGGCGCCTTTACCCGCCTCACCGATTCGGGCCTGGGCTGCCCCGACTGGCCGGGCTGCTATGGCGCGGCCAATCCCTTCATCGCGCACGAACAGATCGCCGCGGCCGAGGCCGCGATGCCGACCGGTCCGGTCACCCGGGTCAAGGCCTGGATCGAGATGATCCACCGCTACCTGGCCATGGGCATCGGCGTCCTGATCATGGCCCTGATGTTCCAGTCGATCCGCCAGTGGAAGAAAACGCGGCGCGCAGCCTTCGCGCCGGCGCTGCCGGTGGCGCTGTTCCTGTTCGTCTGCGTGCAGGGCGCCTTCGGCGCCTGGACCGTGACATTGAAACTGCAGCCGCTGATCGTCACCCTCCACCTGCTGCTGGGCATGGGCCTGCTGGCCATGCTGGCCTGGCTGGGCGGGCAAGAGGATTACCTGTCGACGCCGCCGGCGCCGCTGCGCGACCGGCGCGACCTGCCAGGCTTGCGTGCGCTGCGCACCCTGGCCCTGTTCGCCGCCGCCGTGCTGGCGGTCCAGATCGCGCTCGGCGGGTGGGTCAGCACCAACTACGCGACCATGGCCTGCGATGAATTCCCGCTCTGCGACGGCAACCTGTTGCCGGAGATGGATTTCGAGCATGGCTTCACCCTGTGGCGCGAACTGGGCAAGACGGCGGCCGGCCACTACCTGCAATTCCCGGCGCTGGTCGCCATCCACTGGGTGCACCGCAATTTCGCGATCGTCGTCACGCTGGTGCTGGGGCTGGCCGCCTGGCGCGCCAGCCGCCAGCCGGCACTGCGCCGCACCGGCTGCCTGATCGCGCTGGTATTGCTGGCGCAGCTGTTCACGGGCATCGCCACCGTGTTTTTCGACTTCCCGCTGGCCATTGCCGTGTTGCATAACGCCGGGGCGGCTCTCCTCGTCCTCCTGGTGACCATGTTAAACTACAAGGTCAAGCACCTGCTTCACGTGTCGCAGCGCACGCCCGCGAATGCCCACGCTCCTGCGAACTCGTACCGATGACCACCCAGACCGCCCTCCGACCGACCAGCCGCATTTCGCAGTACTGGACGCTGACCAAGCCCCGGGTCACCCAGCTTGCCGTCTTTTGCGCCATCATCGGCATGTTCCTGGCCACCGACGGCTTCCCCGGCTGGCGCGTGCTGATCGCAGGCACGGCCGGCATCTGGCTGCTGGCCGGGGCCGCCTTCGCCGTCAACTGCCTGATCGAAGCCGAAATCGACTCGCGCATGGCGCGCACCGCCCGCCGCGCCACCGCGCGCGGCCAACTGACGCGCAACCAGACGCTCGTGTTCTCGGCCGTCATCGGCGGCCTGGGCATGTGGACCCTGTACACCTTCGTCAACGCCCTGACGATGTGGCTCACTTTCGTCACCTTCGTGGGCTACGCCGTCGTCTACACGATTTACCTGAAACCGGCCACGCCGCAGAACATCGTCATCGGCGGCCTGTCCGGCGCCATGCCGCCGGCGCTGGGCTGGGCCGCGGTCGCCAATGAAGTGCCGATGCAGGCCTGGCTGCTGGTACTGATCATCTTCGTCTGGACGCCGCCGCATTTCTGGGCGCTGGCCATGTACCGGCGCGACGACTACGCGCGCTCGGGCCTGCCGATGCTGCCCATTACCCACGGCATGGCCTATACCGGCCAGCAGGTGTGGCTGTATTCGCTGGCGCTGTTCGCGACCACCTTGCTGCCGTTCGCGGTGCAAATGAGCGGCCTGATCTACCTGACGGCGGCCGTCATCCTGAACGTGCTGTTCCTGCGCCACGCCTGGCGCGTGCACAAGCACTACAGCGACCAGGCCGCACGCAAGGCCTTTGCCTATTCGATCCTGTACCTGTCGCTGCTGTTCACGGCGCTGCTGGTCGACCATTATTTTCGGTTTTAATTCGCGGGTTCCGACATGAAACGATTGATCACCGCCGGCATGCTGGCCCTGGCCTTGCTGGCCGCCGGCTGCGACAAGCTGTCCTCGAAACCGGCCGCCTTCCAGAACACCGATCTCACCGGTCTCGATTACGCCAAGGGCTTCGCGCTGACCGACCACACCGGCAAGCCACGGACGCTGGCCGATTTCAAGGGCAAGCTGGTCGTGCTGTTCTTCGGCTATAGCCAGTGCCCGGACGTATGCCCGACCACGATGGCCGAAATGGCCGCCGTGCTTAAGGAACTCGGGCCGGCGGCCGACGAGGTGCAGGTGCTGTTCGTCACGCTCGACCCGGAACGCGATACCCAGCAATTGCTGGCCTCCTACGTGCCGGCTTTCGATGCGCGCTTCCTCGGCCTGCGCGGCACGCCGGAACAGACGGCGCAGACGGCCAAGGAGTTCAAGGTCTTCGTCTCGAAGGTGCCTGGCAAGGCGCCCGGCAGCTACACGGTCGACCATACGGCCGGCAGCTATGTGTTCGACAAGGAAGGGCGGGTGCGCCTGTTCCTGCGTCATGGCCAGGGCCCGGCCCCGATCGTGCACGACCTGCGCCAGCTGTTATGATCTCGGTGGACGCCGGATCAACCGACCGCGCGTCGCCGCTCCTTCCGCCCGCTACGGTGACTCCGGCTTGCGTTACGTTGACAGGGACTCATGGAACAGCCATCCGGCAGAAACTACACCCGCATCGCGACGGTCGTCCTGCTGACGCTGGGCTGCCTGTTCGTCCTCAAGCCTTTCCTGCCTGCGATCCTGTTCGCGGTCGCCGTCGTCATTTCCTCCTGGCCGCTCTACCTGCGGCTGCTGCACGCCATGCGCGGGCGCCGTTCGCTGGCGGCGCTGACGATGACGCTCTCGCTGACCCTGCTCGTCATCATTCCGCTCGCCACCGTCGCCTACAACCTGGCCGACGACGTCGCCTCGACCTTCGGCCAGATGCGCTACGCGCTCGAGCACGGCGAGCTGCTGCCTCCGGCCTGGGTGCGCGAGCTGCCCTTCATCGGCCAGTCCCTGGATAATTACCTGCGCCAGCTGGTCGCCAGCCGCGAGCAGATGCTGTCCCTGGCCCAGCGCATGGTCGAACCGGCACGCCATTACCTGATGGCCGGCGGCATGATGCTCGGTACCGGCGTCGTGCAAATGAGCATGGCCGCCTTCGTGAGCTTTTTCGTCTACCGCGACGGCCACGCGCTGATCGCCGTCACCTCCAGCATGATCACCAAGGTCATGGGCGAGGGCGCCGACGCCGTCACCGACATCATCAGCCAGACCACGCGCGGCGTCATGTACGGCCTGCTCGGCACGGCCCTGGCCCAGGCGCTGGTGGCGGCGATCGGCTTCGCCATCGCCGGCGTGCCGGCGGTGCCGCTGCTGTCGGTGCTGATCTTCGTGACTTCGCTGGTGCCGGTCGGCCCACCCCTGATCTGGGGCAGCGCCGCGATCTGGCTGTTTGCCCAGGGCAGCACCGGCTGGGCGGTCTTCATGGTGATCTGGGGGACGGTCCTGATCAGCGGCGTCGACAACGTGGTGCGGCCGATGCTGATCAGCCGCGGGACGAGCTTGCCGTTCCTGCTGACGCTGCTGGGGGTGCTGGGCGGCTTGATTGCCTTCGGGGTGGTGGGGATGTTTATCGGGCCGGTGCTGCTGGCCGTGGGCTATTCGTTGATGAGCGAGTGGACGGGGACGCGCGATCCTATCGTGGTGCAGAAGGGAGAGGCGCCGTAGGGCGGCGCGCCAGCAAGGCCTGCAACTTGTCGAAATCGATCGGCTTGGTCAGGTGATGGTCGAAGCCCGCCGCGAACGCCAGTTGCTTGTCCGATTCCTGCCCCCAGCCGGTGGCCGCGATCAGCAGCAGGTCGGCGCCGCCCGGCAGCAGGCGCACGCCGCGGGCCAGTTCGTAGCCGTTCATGTCGGGCAGGCCGATGTCGCACAGGGCGACCTCGGGCATGCACTGTGCGAGCATGGCCAGGGCCTCGCTGCCCGTGTGGGCGACGCGCGCCTGGCAGCCGGACAGTTCCAGGAACATCCGCAGCGTCTCGGCAGCATCCACGTTATCGTCCACCACCAGCACGCTGCGGGGCTCGACCGTATCGCGCTCGGCGCCGAGGGAGGCGGGCACGCCCTGGACCGGCGCCAGCGGCAGGCGAACCCTGAACGTGCTGCCGCGGCCTTCACCGTCGCTGCGTGCCTCGATACTGCCGCCATGCAGTGCTAGGATGCCGCGCACCAGGGCCAGGCCGATGCCCAGGCCGCCCTTGGAGCGGTCGAGCGCGGGCGCGAGCTGCGAGAACATGTCGAATACCGTCCCCAGCGCATGCGCGGGAATGCCGATGCCGTTGTCGCGCACCGTCACCAGCGCGTCCTGGTCCTCGGTGCTCAGCTCGAGCGCGATCGCGCCGCCGTTCGGCGTGTACTTGCAGGCGTTGGTCAACAGGTTCACCATCACCTGGAACAGCCGCGTCGGATCGGCGTCGACGATCGCGTTCGGCGCCGCGATGCGGACCTCGAGCACGTGACCGCAAGCGCGCATCATGGGCCCGACGTCGTCGATCGCGCCGCGCACGATCCCGGCCAGGTTGATCGGCTCGCGGCGCAGCTCCATGCGGCCCTGGGTGATGCGCGACACTTCCATCAGGTCGTCGACCAGGTGCGTCAGGTGATGCAGTTGGCGGTCGAACACGTCGAGCAGCGGGCGCTTGCCGGCGTTCATGCCGGCCCCGTGTTCGAATTTCAGCACTTCCAGCGCGCTGCGCATCGGCGCCAGCGGATTGCGCAGCTCGTGCGAGAGGGTCGCGAGGAATTCGTCCTTGCGGCGGTCGGCCTCGGACAGGGCTTGGTTCAGGGTGCGCAGCTGGTGTTCGGCCTCGCGCCGGGCCTCGAGCGCCTGCTCGGCACCCTTGCGGGCGGCGAGCAGCTCGCGTTCGTAGGAGTGCCGTTCGTTCACCGCGAACAGGGCCCACTCGTCGAATGCGTCGCCGTCATGCGCGCGTCGCACGATGTTGACCAGGACCGGCATGCGCGCGCCGGCGCTGTCGCGGATCTCGAGCTGCAGCTGCGCCACCGAACCCTGCACCTGCAGCAAGGGCAGGCAATGGGTCTGGTGAAACAGGCGCGCGCCGACCGGCAGGTACTCCTGGATGCGGACCTTGCCGAGCAGGGCCGCGGCCGGATGGCCGAGCCAGCGGCACAGCGTGGCATTGGCGCGCAGGATCAGGCCGGAGGCGTCGGTCAGCAGCAGGCCGCAGGGGGCATGCTGGTACAGCGCATCGTCCTCCGGCACGCCGTTCAAGCCGGCTCCGCCAGTTCGTCGAGGAAGGCCTGCGTCAGGCGCACGCATTCCTCGGGCGCGCTCAGGTGCGGGCAATGGCCGGTGTTGCGGATCAGGCGCAGCTGGCTGCCGGCCAACTGCCGGTGAAGGTAGTCGCCCACTTCGACCGGCGCGATCAGGTC
Source organism: Massilia jejuensis (assembly GCF_042656795.1). Classification (NCBI taxonomy): domain Bacteria; kingdom Pseudomonadati; phylum Pseudomonadota; class Betaproteobacteria; order Burkholderiales; family Oxalobacteraceae; genus Massilia; species Massilia jejuensis. Next base: position 60,158 of record NZ_JBHSMS010000080.1, read on the forward strand.
GTCGCTGCACTGGATGATCAGCACCGGCACGCGCGCGCGCGCGAGGTCGGCGCGATGGTCCGACAGGAAGGTCACGCGGCCGAAATGCTTGGCGATCTCGGGATTGTTGCGGCAGAAATTATTCGCCAGTTCGACGCCCAGCTGCGGCACGTTGGGCGCACCGACGATCACCGGCGCCATGCTGCTCGACCAGCCGAGAAAGTTCGCTTCCATCGTCTCGAGCAATTCGTCGATGTCGGCGCGCGAAAAGCCGCCGCGGTAATCGCCCTGGTCGATGTAGCAGGGAGAGGGCGCGATCATCACCTGGGCCAGGAAGCGTTCCGGCGACTCGATGCCGGCCAGCATGCCGATCATGGCGCTTACCGAGTGGCCGATGTACACGACCGGACCGCCGCCGATGTCGTCGATGATTTCCAGCAGGTCGGCGGCGAAGGCGTGCAGGCTGCCGTAGCGGACCGGGTCGTAGACCGCGAGGTCGGACTTGCCGCTGCCGACCAGGTCGAACGTGACGACGCGGTAGCGTTCCATGAAGGCCGGCGTCATGAAGCGCCAGACGACCTGGTCGCAGCCGAAGCCGTGGGCAAAGAGGAGGGTGACTGCGCCCGTGCCGGTGACAGTCACGTTGTTGCGAAGGCGTGCGCGCATGGTGACTCCCCGTTTAATGGAATTCTTACAAGGAACTCGAGTTCTGACAGGGAAACATTATACGCTTGCAAAAGGCGGCCGGCGCGCCAGTTTTCATTGTCGATGCAGCGTTAGCCGAGGTCGTCTTCGTCCTCGCCCCGCTCCAGGCGCGGGATCACTTTGACCAGCAGGATGCGTGGGCCGTTCGTCTTCTTGACCACGACGTCGAATTTCGGAAATTCGATGCGTTGCCCCTGCTTCGGGATATCGCCCAGCTTCGCCATTAACAGGCCGCCGACCGATTCGACGTCGTCCAGGCCCATTTCCTCGTTGTCGATGTCGATCCCGAGCAAGCGTTCGAGCGAATAGATCGGCAAGGAAGCCTTGCCGATATAGGTGCCGTCCGACTGCGGCAGCCAGTCGTTTTCGTTCATGCGGAATTCGTCGCGGATTTCACCGACCATCGCGCCGAGCAGGTTGTCGAGCGTGATGAAGCCGACCGGGCGCTTGCCTTTTTCGCCGATCAGGGCGAAATGCGGCGCGCCGGTACGGAAGCGGCGGAAGATGTCCTGCGCGGGCGTCCTTGCCGAGATCGTCTCGACCGGCCGCAGGAACTGCTTCAGGTCGCTGATGTCCTTGCCGGCCTGCTGGGCGAAGAACAAGTCCTTCAGGTGGATCACGCCCAGCACTTCCTCGCCTTCCTCGTCGAAGAAGGGATAGCGCGAAAAGCGGTTGCGGCGCACCGTGTCGAGGTTTTCCTCGATCGACAGGTCTTCGTGCAGGGCAATCACTTCGTTGATCGGGCGCATCAGGTCGGACACGGCCATTTCGGAAAACTCGAGCGACTGGGCCAGGATGTGGCGCTCGTCGTGGGTGAACTTTTCCTTGCCGGTGCTGGTGTTGGTGCGCAGGATGATTTTCAGTTCGTCAGTCGAATAATGCGTTTCATGGCTGCCGCTGCCGGCCAGGCCGGCCACGCGCAGCACCCCGTTCGCGCTCTTGTTCAATATCCAGATCGCCGGGTACATGGCCCAGTAAAAGCCGTAGAGCGGCAAGGCGCACCACAGGGCCACCACTTCGGGAATGCGGATCGCCAGCGATTTCGGGGCCAGTTCGCCAATCACGATGTGAAGGAAGGAAATGACGCTGAAGGCGACGACGAAGGAGACGCCATGGATGATGTGCGGCGAGGTGACGCCGATCCAGCCGAAGACCGGCTCGAGCAGGCTGGCAAAGGCCGGTTCGCCGACCCAGCCCAGTCCGAGCGAGGCGAGCGTGATGCCGAGCTGGCAGGCCGACAGGTATTCGTCGAGCTGGCCGTGGACCTTGGCCAGGATACGCCCGCGCAGGCCGGCGGCCTTGGCGATGGCGCGGACACGGGTCTTGCGCAACGTGACGATACCGAATTCCGCCGCCACGAAGAAGCCATTCAGGGCAACGAGGAAGAGCGCCAGAACGACAAATAAAATATTTTCCATATAAAAAGTGAGTTGATAAATGGCAAAGCCGATAGGCATTGTACAAGCTACATGCGCTCAACCGCCGCCGAGGCCGCCGTGTTGTGCGGCCGACAAGATGGCTTCCACCGCCGGGTGCTGGATCTTGCGCTCGTTCAAGATTGCATAAAACTGTTCGCGCACTTCGGGAACGCGGCCCACCAGCAGCGCCTGCAACTGCTCGAGCAGGTCGCCGGCCAGGGCCGCCGGGGCGAAGAACAGGCCCAGGCCGCGCCGGCCGAAGGTGTTGAGCAAGGCGTTGTCCTCGAACTCGCCGACCACGTCCGGATGCACACCCTGCAACTCGAACCATTCGTCGATCTTGACGCGCAGGGCATTATTCCGCGTCGGCAGCAGGAAGGGCGCGCCATTCAATTTCTTCGGGAAATCTTGCGCATAGATTTTCGCAAGGTCGGCCGTGCCGACCACGGTCATCTCGCTTTCGAACAGCATGTGGCTGAACACGCGCAGCGTGCCGCCCGAGGGCAGGGCGCGGTCGGTCAGCACGACGTCGAGTTTATGCAGGGCCAGGTCAGCCAGCAACGCCTCGTACTGGTCTTCCGAGCACACCAGGCGCACCGGTGTAGGCAGGCGCGTGGCCGCTTCCAGCAGGCGGTAGGCGGTCAGTTTCGGCAGCGAGTCGGAAATCCCGACCGACAGCCGGGTGCGCAGGGTCGAGCTCTGGTCGAGCGCATCCTGCATTTGCTCGCCCAATAAAAAGATCTGGTCGGCATAGGTGAGGGCAAGGCGGCCTGCTTCGCTCAGCACCAGGCGCCGCCCCTGCTGGGTGAACAGCGACTTGCCCAGCGATTGCTCGAGCAGGGTAATCTGGCTGCTGACCGTCTGGATGGCAAGGTTCAATCGTTCCGCGGCGCGGGTAATGCTACCCTCCTTGGCGACGACCCAAAAGTAGTACAAATGGCGGAAATTGGTGACGGCGTTTTTCATCTCTTCCGTTTTCTCGAAGTAATCATTCGATTATCTTCGCTTTTTCAGTAGGCTGCATGGCTTTATACTGTGGTCCAACAATTCAACGTTATGGCGAATTCAACATGAACAATTTTATTGAAAGGAAATCAACATGAAGCATTTCAGAGGATCATTCCTCGTTACGGTCATCTGTCTGGCCTTGGCAGGGTGGTGGGGTTACGAGCAAGGCGGCGTGTCGGGTGCGCTGACGGCGATTGGTATCGCGACCATCTTGTCGGTTATGGAAGTTTCGCTGTCGTTCGACAACGCCGTGGTCAACGCCTCGGTACTGAAGGGCTGGAACGAATTCTGGCTCAAGCTGTTCCTCGGCCTCGGCATGATCATCGCCGTGTTCGGCATGCGCCTGGTTTTCCCGATCGTCATCGTCGCGGTGGCGGCTGACCTGGGCCTGACCGAAGTCTGGAACCTGGCGATCAACGATCCGAAATCGTTTTCCGGCCACCTGACGGCGCACCATGCGGAAGTGGCGGCCTTCGGCGGCATGTTCCTGATGCTGGTCTTCCTGAACTTCCTGCTCGACGAGGAGAAGGAAACCCACTGGCTGGGCAACTTCGAGAAGAAGCTCGGTTCGTTCGGTAAAGTGTCGTCGATTTCGGTCATGCTGTCGCTCGCGGCCCTGCTGTTCGCTTCGACCTTCGTCGACGCCGGCCAGCGCCTGATCGTGCTGGTCGCCGGTATCTACGGCATCCTGGTCTACGTCGGCGTGGACATGATCAGCAGCCTGCTCGAAAAAAGCGAGTCGGATGAGAGCAGCAACGTCGGCGACATGGTCAAGACCGGCGGTATCGGCGGTTTCCTGTACCTGGAAGTGCTCGATGCATCGTTCTCCTTCGACGGCGTGATCGGCGCCTTCGCGATCACCAGCGACGTCGTGATCATCATGCTGGGCCTGGCCATCGGCGCGATGTTCGTGCGTTCGATGACGGTCTACCTGGTCAAGAAGGGCACGCTCGACGAATTCGTGTACCTGGAACACGGCGCGCACTATGCGATCGGTATCCTGGCCGTGATCATGCTTGCCAGCATGAAGTTCCACGTGCCCGAGCTGGTGACCGGCCTGACCGGCGTGGCCTTCATCGCCGCCTCGCTGTGGTCGTCGATCCAGTACAAGAAAAAGCATGCGGCGCTCGAGTCGCATGGCGCAAAAGAGCTGGCGTAAGCAGGAAAGGGCGGTGGCACACCGTTGCCACCGTCCCGATGCGCCGGCGCGCAAACAAGGCGGCACGAGATTTAGCGAGAGCGCCCGTGCGGCGGTGCCTCGCACGACGAAACGCCCGGCAAATGGCAGAACACCAGTTTGCCGAGCGTAGTAACCCGGTGTTCAAAAAAGTATTACTCACAAGGAGATACACAATCATGGCAATCAGTCTGCAAAAAGGCGGCAACGTCAACCTGTCGAAAGAAGCCCCCGGCCTGACCAACCTGAAGGTCGGCCTCGGCTGGGACACGCGCGCCACCGATGGCGCCGCATTTGACCTCGACGGCGCGGTCTTCCTGCTGAATTCGTCGGGCAAGGTACGCTCGGACGCCGACTTCATCTTCTATAACAACCTGAAATCGGCCGACGGCTCGGTCGTGCACTCGGGCGACAACACCACCGGCGCCGGCGAGGGCGATGACGAAACCGTCAACGTCGACCTGAGCAAGGTCCCGGCCGACGTCGACAAGATCGTGCTGGCCGTGACGATCCACGACGCCGAAACGCGCCGCCAGAACTTCGGCATGGTCGGCAAGGCCTTCATCCGCTGCATCAACGCCAGCGGCAACGCGGAAATCGCGCGCTACGACCTGTCGGAAGACGGTTCGACGGAAGCGGCGATGATCTTCGGCGAGGTGTATCGTAACGGCGCCGACTGGAAGTTCCGCGCCATCGGCCAGGGCTTCGCGGGCGGCCTGGGGCCACTCGCCAAGAACTACGGCGTCAACGTTTAATTCCAACCCGCGCGCCCGCCTCGCGGTGGGCGCTACCCGAAAGGAAGCCATTTCAAAATGCCAACTTTTACCGTGACCGGGGATGTCGATCCCTTCCTGCATGTCTCGATGCGGCAGGGCGAAACCATCTATTGCGAATCCGACGCGATGGTGATGATGGAAACGACCCTCGACCTGAAGGGCAAGATGCGGGGCGGCCTCGGCAGCGCGCTGATGCGCACCTTCGCCAATGGCGAGTCGTTCTTCCAGCAGCACATCGAAGCGACGCGCGGCAACGGCGACTGCCTGCTCTCGCCGACGCTGCCGGGCGCCATGCAGATCGTCGATGTCGGACCGAACCACTACATCATCAGCGACGGCGCCTTTGTGGCGGCCTCGTCCGGCGTGGAGCTGAAGGTGCGCACCCAGAACATCGGCAATGCGCTCTTCGCCAACAGCGGCGGCTTCTTCGTCACCGAGACCGGTGGCCAGGGGCAGGTGGCGGTGTCGGGCTTCGGCTCGATGTCGATGCTCGACGTCGAGCCGGGCAAGGATGCGATCATCGACAATGCGCACGTCGTGTGCTGGGACAGCACGCTGCGCTACGAAATCTCGATCACGACCGGCACCAGCGGCGGCTTCCTGGGTAACCTGATCAACAGCCAGACCAGCGGCGAGGGCATGGTCCTGCGCTTTTCCGGCAAGGGCAAGGTCTACGTGTGTTCGCGTAACCGCAATGCCTTCAAGGCATGGATGCAAACGCCGGCCAAATAAGCCCGCTCGGTCCGCTCAATTAAGGAGTAACGCAATGACAGTCAGTCTGCAAAAAGGCCAGAAAATCTCGCTCTCGAAAGAGGGCGGCGGCGCACTCACCCGCGTCACGATGGGTCTCGGTTGGGACGCCATCAAGAGCAAGGGCTTCCTCGGCTTCGGCGCCAAGACCGAAAGCGTCGACCTCGACGCCTCGGTCGTGATGTTCGACGAATCGAATCGTCCGGTCGACACCGTCTGGTTCCGCCAGCTGAAAAGCAAGGACGGCAGCGTCGTGCACACGGGCGACAACCGCACCGGCGCCGGCGACGGCGACGACGAGCAGATCAACGTCGACCTCTCGGCCGTGCCGCCGAACGTGAAGTCGCTCGTGTTCACCGTGAACAGTTTCACGGGCCAGAACTTCTCGCAAGTGCAGAACGCCTACTGCCGCCTGCTCGACGCTAGCGGCAACAAGGAAGTGGCGCGCTACGACCTGTCGGTGCAGGGCGCCCACACGGCCCAGGTGATGGCCAAGCTGTACCGACACGGTGGCGAGTGGAAGATGCACGCCATCGGCGAGAATGCCAGCGGCCGCACCTTCGACGACTTGATGCCGTCGATCACGCCGCATTTGTAATCTTTGTTGTAGGTTCTAAATGAAACCGGGGATACATCCCCGGTTTTTCATGGGATTCGGCGTAGCGGAACCAGCGCCATCGTTCATGGCGTGCTCCAGGCACCGCATACGGCATACGGCATACCGGACCGTCCGGCCCTGTCCGTTCGCGTGCCGCTCCGGTATCATGCGGGGATGAATGAGATTTCTTCCCCTCCGTTTGTCATTGGTGTCGCCGGTGGCAGTGGCAGTGGCAAGTCAACGGTGTCCCAGCAAGTGCTCGCTTCGTTCGGCGCTGATGTGGTGTCGGTCGTGGTGCAGGACGATTACTACCGCGACCAATCCGATCTTACCCCCGAGGTGCGCCGCAGGCAGAATTACGACCATCCGAACGCCTTCGACTGGCCGCTGCTGGTACGGCACGTCCGGGCATTGTGCAATGGCGAAACGATCGAGATGCCGGTGTACGACTTCACGATCGACAACCGTTCCGACAAGACCATTCCGCTCGAACCTGCCCCGGTCATCGTGATCGAAGGCCTGTTTGCCTTGTATGACGCGGATTTGCGCGACATGATGTCACTGAGGATCTTTGTCGACACCGCCTCCGACGTCCGCTTCATCCGCCGCATGCAACGGGATATTGCCGAACGCGGCCGTTCGGTCGAGAGCATCGTCGCGCAGTACCTGGAAACCGTACGCCCGATGCACAAGCAATTCATCGAGCCGACCAAGCGCCACGCGGACGTCATCTTGCCCCACGGCGCGAATGGCCCGGCAGTCGATGTCATCACCACCAAGATCGCGAGCGTCACCGGCAGTTACAGCGGACCTGACCGGCGCGGTCCTTGAACGCTTTTACCTGACCGGTGTTCGCGAATTAAAGAGGACGGATCGTGCGCTGCTGCCGTACTTCGACAGCGTATTGGACCATTTCGGACAGCAAGGTTATGCCCGTCTTCTGCATCTTCGCGTGCCGACCGCGGTGCAATCCCTGCTGAGGTCGCTCGGCTGCGCGGCCAGGAACGATGGGCTCGTGAAGTGTACGCTCGATGGGGCTGCATCAATTCGACTTTTTCCATCAACCTCCGAATTGTTCAGCGTCTTCCTAAGGGTTGAATGCGCTTCGTTCTTCCGGCCAGTCACGCAAAATTTGCGTTATTTCAGCCTTGGTTACGCTTCTTGCTCGTAAAAACGCTGTGAGCTCTTCCTTGCTTAGTGGATATTCGTTCAGTAATTTTGGCAACTCTTCCCGATCTACTGTCCTCGGCCAAAGCGGTGAGATCGATTTAGGATCGGCCGGCGCAGCCGCAAAATTCCGTTTGAAGTGAAAATATACATGAAAGGTCTGATGCCCTTCTGGCCAGCTTTTATCAAGATAAAGTACGGATCAGGCCGGAAGCAGAGAGTACGTTTTTTGCTACTCGCCCTCGATCAGAAGTGGCTCTTCGATCGTAAATGCTGTCTTGGACGTGATGGATAACAGTCCAGTTGATAAAAATAGGGATGTTAGAAGGACGAAGCTTAACGTAATTGTTGTGATAATTGCAAGCTTCCTCATGGTTGTTTTTACGCCGGCTAGTCGCCGTAGCTGTAATGCTCTCGTAATAACGAATGACGGCCCCCGCCTTATAATTTGGCACTAGGTAAGTGACACATTTTGTTCGGCTGTAACAGTTTTCTCCTGCAATGTATAGTTCAAATTTGTCCCATACCCGGAGAATACCTTCGCCTTCTGCTCCGAACTCGCCAGTTGTCGCGCCGTAACGACCGAAATCGAAAATTCGCTCTTGAGTTGTAGTGAACTGTTATGATTCTTAGCGGCATTGAGTTTCATTAATTTACATCTTCATATCGCTCGGGCTCTCAGTCATCCTTCCAATCCCGGACGATCTGCGCCAAATCGTCGCGTGTCATTTTTCGCGCTTTCATGATCTGCACAAGGTCCTCTTTTGATAACGGATATTGGTGTAGCACTTTTGGAATGTCGTCGGCGTCTAGAGGGTAGAGCCATGTAGACTCTGAGGCCGCATCCGGAGCCAATTGGTCGGCCGGCAGCTTTCCTTTGAAGAACACATCAATCTTGTAGAGTTGGTGTCCTTCAGCGAATCCTTTTTCGAAGTGAAGAACAGTGTTTGTAGGGATCATGTAATAAGGTGCGCCATTGCTATTGGAAATCAGCATCGGTTCTTTAAGACGGTACGAAGCCTTCGTGTCCATTGTTTTCTTCCAAAGAAAAGGGGTAACAACTCCTGCCATGAAAATTAGAGATACGCCAGCGAAGAATAGAGCTTTCTTCTTCATTTTGCACCACCAAATTTTTCAACTTTGTCTGGGCGGTGCCTCGGGTTATTTTCTAACATTTTTTGCAGGTCAGCTGGCATGAAAATGTAGCTTGGCCACCCGGCACCTTTTGCGCCCATTTTTTCCACGAAACTCATGCCTGTGCCGACGTTATACGTTGGTACATCGTAGTCCAGATCCCTGATCGCAACGCGTACCCCAGTCATCGCAGTGGTCGTGCAGTTATTATTCAAGGCGTGGTAATCTACCGCCAATCGGTATTCTTTCATATGGTCTACGTATGCCTTTAAGACCGGCCGATTGGCGATAAGGGACGTAAAATGGGTGTTCACGTTAGCTGCTAACTCGCTTGGGACCTTGTAAACGAACCCAGTAGTTGTGCGCCCAGTAGCATTCTCCCCTGCGATGTATTTCGCGAACTTAGTCCACACCCGAAGTCTGCCTTGACCAAAGGGACCGCTTTCGCCATTATACCGGCCAAAATCGTAAACAAACTCGTTAGCGGAAGTGATTACGCGTAGGGCGACATGTCCATAGGTATGTTCTTCATCAATCGATTTGTAAGGACCACCGACCAGAATTTCGATAATTGGAGACTGAATCTTAATTGTTGTGATTTGTTTAGTTGCAATACTCAGGCCATCTTTAGTGCTCTTGCTGGTTGCATTTATCGTTGGCACGATCCAGAGTCCTAGAGGTAAATGGGGGCAAAAAATGACGTGCTCAGCTTGTCGGGACTTCAAGCGAATATCCGAGATTCGGGAATTCGATTTTGCAATGCCCCGCGGGAATGTCCTCAATCCGAGCACCTCCTTGCTTATCGACGTTCCCGGTATGCTTACTGCCGCCGGGGTCAGTGAGTACATAGGATTCGTCTGCAATAGGTCCCGTCTCATCGACTAGTTTGAACTCCACCCAAGTCAAGCTATTGGTGAGATCACTTAGCATCTCTTCGGCAGCAAGCGACGACCCGAATTTCGCGGCGAATATTGGAACTGCGACATTCATGCTCTTCTCATCAAGAAGGCTGTGCGTCGAGGCATGGACGACGAACGAACCGCTTGTGCCCATCTCGATCGATCCAGCCGCGAACCTGGCATAGCTGCCGCCACCGTTGATCACCACTTCTTCTTTGGCGCTGATCGTAATGCGATTTGCGTGCTGCGAGATTTCGAGTTTGGCCAGAAGTTTGATGCCGTTGGTCAGAGCCTGAACGTCGATGTCGCCGGAAGCGGCGATCAGCTTCATTCCGGCCTTCTGCACAAACAGCCGGAAGGTTTGGCGAATGCTTGCAAAGAGGCTAATACCGGCAACTACGGACACGTCTTTCCCGCTGGTGATGGCAGTGTGACGTTCGCTGGCGATATGGGTGTCTCGGCCACTTGTGGCAGCGATGCCGGCTGGACTGGCAATGACAAGATGAGGAGCGGATAGCTCAGGGAAGCCACTAGCGACCCCAGCCTCGCCGCGTACCGCAGCGGTCTGTGCTTGGAGGGAGGCAGCTATATCAGCCTGATTGTTACCTGCATCCTGTGCACCGTTCTGTTGCGCTACGTCCGCCAGCAATCGATGCTGTTCGGTAGCTTGCGTGAGGCGGCGCGAGGTCTCGTCCATGTCTTTGATCGGACCGCGCGCGGCCTGCCGCGCTTCGGTCGTGATCAACAAACCCTTGGCGGCGCGCGCCACGCCATGCCCGTCGGTGCGCAGTTCCCAGCCTTCGCCGCGCGCATCCTTGCGTCCGCTGGTGTCCTCGATGCGCGTGATGTGGCCGAGCGACAGTTGGCTACACTGGTGGTCACTCTTCAGCTGCGCCTGGATCTTGTCTTTTGTGTCGTCGAGGACGAGGTGATTGCCGCGGGTACCGCCCCCCAGCTCACGGCTGCGCAGGCCGGCAAGCGACTGCTGCTGCGGCAGCGACCAGGGCGGCATGTGTCTCCGGTTGTAGAGCGCGCCGAGCACGAGCGGATGGTCGATATTCCCGTTCGGGTAGACGACGGCCACTTCCTCGCCCACGCG
>NZ_JBHSMS010000081.1:0-30680 GCF_042656795.1 Massilia jejuensis
CGCGTGGGCGAGGAAGTGGCCGTCGTCTACCCGAACGGGAATATCGACCATCCGCTCGTGCTCGGTGCGCTCTACAACCGGAGACACATGCCGCCCTGGTCGCTGCCGCAGCAGCAGTCGCTTGCCGGCCTGCGCAGCCGTGAGCTGGGCGGCGGTACCCGCGGCAATCACCTCGTCCTCGACGACACAAAAGACAAGATCCAGGCGCAGCTGAAGAGTGACCACCAGTGTAGCCAACTGTCGCTCGGCCACATCACGCGCATCGAGGACACCAGCGGACGCAAGGATGCGCGCGGCGAAGGCTGGGAACTGCGCACCGACGGGCATGGCGTGGCGCGCGCCGCCAAGGGTTTGTTGATCACGACCGAAGCGCGGCAGGCCGCGCGCGGTCCGATCAAGGACATGGGCGAAACGGCAAACCGACTGGATGCCGCGCACAGGCTGCACGATGACCAGGCGACAGCCGCACTACAGGGCTTGGCCCAAGAAAGTGGGCAACAGCATGACATTGCCGATGTCCTCAAGGCACAAAACGGCATGGTGCGCGGCACCGGCGAACAATTTCCTGAGCTTTCCCAACCTCACCTGGTCTTGGCCAGCCCGGCCGGAATCGGGACGACATCGGCACAATCGACTCACATCGCCAGCGGCGAGCACATCGCGCTGACGGCTGGGCGCAGCCTTTCGCTTGCAATGGGCGGCAGCCTGTTCGCGAGCGTCAAGCAAACGTTCCGCCTGTTCGTCCACAAGGCGGGCATGAAGCTGATCGCGGCGTCCGGCAAGATCACCATGCAGGCGCACGACGACGACATCGAGCTCATCGCCAGCAAGGTCCTGTCCCTGATCAGCCAGTCCGACTGGATCGACATCCGGGGTAAAAAAGGGGTGCGGCTGCACGGCCCCGAGTGCATGGTCGAAATTACCGACCGCATGCAGGTCTTCGCACCCAAGTCGGCGCTATTTCACGGCAACCTGGAGACGCTCGCTCCGCAGAATCGCCCGCAACCTTCCGTGGCGGCGATGCCCCCTGTCGAGCCCACGCCCGAGCAGCTTTATTTCCAAATGCAAAGCCATGCAGTGGATGGAATCGATTGCGCCAACGTCCCGTACAGCCTCTATCAGGGCGATACAAAGATCGAGGATGGGATTACCGACGAGTCGGGCGGGCTGATTGTCTCCCACAAGACGGGTACGCGGGACTACAGCGTGCGCCTGGCATCCGGCGACCGTCTGGCACTGAATGTGGTTCCGAAACTGGCGCCTGCGAGCGACCCACTGCACCGCGAGCAGGCTGCATCGAACAGCGGACTGCGCGGACTCGAAGCTGCCATCGAAAAACTCTTCCCCGCAACCGGCAGCATGAACACGCGCGAAAAATGAGAGGGCAAGCCATGTCGAACCACATGAAGTATACCGAGAAAGTCTATATTGACGAGGTCACCCGCAAGGCAAGGGGTAGCTTGCAGTGGTTCGTGGAACCCCGAAGCGAACTGAATGACGCCAGCCATCCGATCTCCCAAAACAACCAGCTCGAGGTGTTTACTTGCGGCGAAAAGGGTTTCGCCAGCATCGCCGCGGACATCGACAAGGCAGCTTCCAGCATCGACCTGTGCTGCTGGGGCTTCGATCCGGCCATGGAGCTGGTGCGCACGGAAGGCTTGTGGCCGCGCGGTACGACATTCGGCGACTTGCTGATCGCAGCGGGCGAGCGCGGCGTGCGCGTCAGGTTGCTGGTCTGGCTGCATCCAGAACTGACCGCCGCGAGTATCGCCGCCGGCATGCTCAATCCGAGGAACCTGCCTGGCTGGACCCACGATAATGATTTTTTCAGTCGCCTCGTTTTCCGGCAAGAGGTCAAGGAAATCAATGCGCAGCGCATGCTCGCCGCGCACCGCGACGCCTACCTGAAAAAGGCGAAAGGGACAAAGCCGGGCGCAAGCGGCATTCCCCTTCCCGATCGGATCGCGATCGCAGAGAAGGTGCGTGCCGAGTACTGCTGCCGCTGGTTTCGGGCGGCGCGCGGCGTCGACGGCCGTTTCAAGAATATCTTCGTCGCCTACCGTCAGGCCGACATGAAGAGCGTCAAGGCCAGCCTGGCGTCGGAAGGGGGGCTGGACATGACGGAATACGGGGGCATGGTTGCCGTCGGGTCGCATCACCAGAAATCGATCCTGATCGATTACGCGCACGAGGGTGGTGCCAAGGCGGTCGGCTACGTCATGGGATTGAACTCGGTGACCGACTATTGGGACACCGACGAGCACAAGATCGAGGACCACCGCCGCGAACGCGGGGGCGAGCGCGAAGCCAAGGAATGCGTGCTGCCGCTGGCTGTTGACGAGAATAAAGGGCCGGCCGCAAAACCCCCGGCTCCGCAGGGAGACACCGGTTTTGCCAGCTATAAACCCTACCGCGATTACGCCTGCCGCTTGCAGGGAGGGGCCGCGCTGATCGCCGTACATAAAAACTTCGCATCGGCCTGGTTCCGGGCCACGGTACCGGAAGACCACGAGTCGCGCCAATTCATTCGCAAGGAAATGGAATCGGAAGAAGTCCCGTCTGCGCTGTTGCGCCCGCCAAAGCCAGGCGATACCGCGATCCAGATCGTCAGGACCCAGCCGGAAGAACAGGACAAGACCATCCAGGAACTGTATTTCCAGGCGACGGACGCTGTCACGAATACTGGCGGCTATATCTATGTCGAAAACCAGTATTTCCAGTACGAGGCATGGACCCAGCGGCTGCTGGCGAAACGAAAGGCCCAATCGGCGCTCTGGAAGTCCGGGATGGGAAAGGCCGGCAAGACACTGGAGGATATGCCGCTGCTTCACGTGTTCATCGTCGCCCCGGCAGCGGAGCGGGGCCAGATGGTGCCGCGCACCTACGACGCGCTGGCCGTCGTCGGGCAGCATGGCCGCATGACCGGGCAGAACAAGCTGATCGAGGACGCGAACACGAAGGCAAAATTGGAAGGGAAAAGTCTTCCGTCCGTCGTCAAGCACGCCAACGGCATTGCCAAGCCGACCGCGGCGATTCTTGAAGGGCACGGCTTGCGGGTCGTCGCCTCTATGCTGCAGGTAAGCGGCTCCTGTATCGACCCGAACGGACGGCGGCGGATGAAGTATCGGGAGATCTACATCCACTCGAAGCTGCTGCTGATTAACGACAGCTTTTTCACGCTGGGTAGCGCAAACCTGAACGTGCGCAGCATGGCGGGCGATAGCGAACTGAATCTGGGGACCAATGACCGGGGACAGGCGACCCGCCTGCGCAAGAGCATCTGGCATCGGATCAGCGGCGGCAACATCGACGGGGAGGAGGGGAGTCGAAGAGGCCTGCAGGTTGCGTTCGACAAGTGGGTCCAGCAAGCAGATGACAATCGAAATCGGCGAGTGCGCGGTAAGCCCATGCAAGGCTTCATTCTTCCAATCGAAGACAGCCGCAGTTCCACAATTCGGCTGGGCTGACATGCGCCCCTCACCAAGATGCTTCTCCAGCATGTCGCGCGCAATATGCGTAGGACTGTTTTTTACCTTCACTCTTTCGACCTGCAAAATGACCAGTGACCTCCCGCGTAACGAAGAACTGCCCCTGTTTAACCCGCATCGCGTCGACTTCACTTGCCAGGTGGAAGCGGGCAAGGTGCCGCCGATCGATGCCGAAGCCGACGCCTGGTTCCTGGAAGCGCGCGCGCTCGAAACCGATCCCGAGCTGCTGGAAAATGAACGCGACTGGAAAAGGATCGTCCGGCTGACGCGCCAGGCTGCCGAACGCCGGCACTGGAAGGCCATGCTCAACCTTGCCAGCCTGTACCTGGACGGCCGCGACCCGGAACGTGGGGTAGAAGATGCCGTGGTCCTTGTGGAACAGGGCATGCGGCTCGGCGTCCCGGCGGCGTATGACCGCATGGGTACCTACCACATGAATGGCGCGGTGCAGGGAGACGTATCGCAGGCCTATGCATTCTGGCAGAAAGCCGCCGAGATGGGCAATCCCCAAGCAATGACTTTTCTTGCGGAAAAGCTGATGGCGACATGGGACAACCCCAAGGAAGGATTCTGGGCAAATATCCCGGTCGGCACGAAAATGCTGGAATGCGCCTTTGGCCAGGGCGATGCACAGGCAGCACTCGCCTTGCAGTACCAATACAGTGACTCAGGTACTTCGGGAGGGAAAAACCGCGCCATGCGCGTCCTGCATGAGGGTGTGAAACTCGGCTGCGCAAAATGCGCGCACTACCTCCAGCTTGAGTTTGACGATCCCGAGCCGACGAAGACGATCGTTCCACACAGGGATAAGGTTCGCTCCGAACGCTACCAGATGCTCGGTGACGCGCTCGATTTCAACCCCAGCCGGCGCTTCCCAAACCTTGACAAGATGCTGCCCCTGCCGCCGGCCCGCCTTCCCCCCTGGGATGGCAAGCGCGAGAGCCTGATGAAGGCCGTCATGGCCGTGACACCGCCCAAAGCTGTGCCAGAACCGAGTGCAGCATCCCAGAGTCAGGGCCGCGAGTTCCTCGACGCCGCCTACGACCTGCACCCGACCGAGGACAGGACCAGCGACCAGTACGCGCCGTTCGCCGCGTACTGGCGGCCGACCGCCCCGCGGGAAGCGCTACCGGTGCGCGCATATCTCGGCGCGATCGCGCCCGCGCTGTACCGGCCGGGCGAAGCTTTCGTCGCGCCGCGCTACCCGGACGGCGCCGGACGCGGCGCGATCCCCGGGATCGTATGGGAACGGCTGATCACGGTGCACCACAATCACGGCGCAGTCGAGCCGCGTGCTCCCGCAGGCCTGATGCGCGAGGTGGCAGCCCCGGAGCCGCGCCGCTCCGGCACCGCCTCTCAAGCCTGCCCGGCGACCGGCAGCTGGCAGCCCTGGCTCCCGATGGCGCACCCGTTGCGGCACGCGGTCAACCAGCCATGGCGGCAGGCCTGGGTCACGGCGGGACAGCGGTTTCCCGATCCGCGAACCGATTGGCTGCTGCCGCTCGACGCGGGCGAACTGACCTGGCATTTGCTCCATTTCGCGAAGCCTGATCATGCGCAAGAAAAGGGACGGCAATGAAGTATGAAGGCCGCGGTGTCATCCGCCTCAACGACAAAACCGATCACGGTGGCCAGGTGATCTCCGTTTCATCCGGCACCATCGTCATGGGTATTGAGGCAGCACTTGCCGACGATGTGACCTTCTGCCCCAAATGCAAAGGGAAGTTTCCGATCAAGCCGGACGGTGCCGGTGCGAAACACGAGGGCTGGCCGTACGCCTATGACAATGACCTCACGGCTTGCGGCGCGAAGTTGATTTCCTCGATATAAAAACCCGCGCCCGGGACCGGAGCCGCCAGCCGTGTCGGCTTTCTTTACATGCCGTTCATGCAGAATAAATTGCCCAATCCCAAGTTACTGATTTATATAAAGTATTTCTTTTCGGCACAAAATTTGCTTGTCTTGGCGTTTTAGGTCTATTCCAGGAATGACGATGAACAAGTTTTTGCACATGTTGTTGGCCTGCGTCGCGCTCTCCCTGTGGAACGGCGCGAGCGCCGCCGTCATCGACGGCACTCTCCAGGCCGTCGACGCCGACGGCGACGGCAAACCGCAGGAACTGAAGGTGGCGCGCGTCGCCTTTGCCGTCAGCGCCGCCACCCGCCTGTTCTTCGATACGCTGGTGATGGAGCCAGATGGCGACCTCAACGGCGACGGCTTCATCACCGGCTTCGACGCCGAACTGCGCCTGTTCGACGGCCGCACCGTGCTCGCCGCCAATGACGATTCCCCCTTCACCTACGGCGACGGTTCGCAGCACGTCTACGACCCGGCCTTGGGCTGGCTGTTCGGCAAGGCCGGTACCTACATGGTCAGCATCGGCCTGCGCGGCTACAGCGATATCGACGCGCTGCAGGGCTACCAGGCAGGGCGCACCTATGGCCCCTATTACGGCAACCGCGACTTCGGCGCCTGGCGCCTGAGCGTGAACGCCCTGAGCGGCAGCGTGGGCAACGTGCATGAAATCGGCACCCCGGTGCCGGAGCCGGGCACGCCGGCCCTGTTCGGCGCCGCGCTGCTGGGCGCGGGATGGCTGCGCCGCCGGCGCGCCTGAGCCGGCAGCACGCCGTCGAGGGCCCGCCGCGCGCGGGCTTTTCTTGTTCCACGCCCGGCCCTTGCCGCGCCCGGCTGTCATCAAGCTGACACACGCCTCCACTATCCTGCGCCTTCATGAACGCGGCAGCCGCCGTGCAGCCCTGACCTGGAGAGACGCATGAACCCGACCCCCGAACTGTCCCGCCGCCGCCTGTTACGCATGCTGGGCTCGGCCCCGATGCTGCCGCTGGCCGGCGCCGCCGGCGCTTCGCTGCTGAGCGCTTGCAGCGGCGGCGACGACGCCATGCCGAGCGCCGCCGCGCCGGCCGCCTCCGTCGCCACCCTCGGCGCGGTCAGCTTCAGCTCGATGGCCGCGCCGACCCTGGCGGCGCCCGCCGCGATGGCCACCACCACCGTCGGCTCGACCATGAGCGTGAACGTCGGCGACGCCGGCCGGCTCGATTTCAAGCTGGCCTATCAGCCTTTCTTCATCACGGGCGACCTGGTCGCCAATGGCAGCGGCGGCACGACGCTCGCCGGCGGCTACTACGACATCCGCAACCAGCCGATCATCGACAGCACGGTGCCGGGCAAGGAGCGCCAGTTCTTTTCCGACGCACCCGACGGCACCTCGCTGCTGACGGTGCCGAATGCGAGCGTGGCCGGAGTCAAGGGCAAGCCGGTGTTCGCCGTGGTCCAGTTCGAGTATGCCACCCACGCCCAGGACGGCAAGACCGGCATGTACGGCCGCCTGCCGTCGCCGATCGGCGTGCTCACGCTCGACCAGGACCAGGCCACCGGCAAGCTCACCCTCGTGAAATACCATAACGTCGACACGTCCAGCGTCGAAGGCCTGTGGATCACCTGCGGCGCCAGCCTGTCGCCATGGGGCACGCACTTGTCGAGCGAGGAGTACGAGCCGAACGCGTTCACCGCCGCCGGCGACGCGCAGTTCAGGGCCTTCAGCAAGCATTTGTACGGCAACGAGACGACCGCCAATCCCTATAATTACGGCCACCTGCCGGAAGTGACGGTCAACCCGGACGGCACCGCCTCGATCAAGAAGCATTACTGCATGGGCCGCATCTCGCACGAACTGGTGCAGGTGATGCCGGACGAGCGCACGGTGCTGATGGGCGACGACGCCACCAACAGCGGCTATTTCGTGTTCGTGGCCGACAAGGAGCGCGACCTGTCGGCGGGCACGCTGTACGTGGCCAAGGTCGGCGCCGGCTTCTCGCTCGACCCGAACGGCGCGGCCGCGCCGCTCACCTGGATCAGGCTGGGCAGCGCCACCAGCAACGAGATCCGCGCCCTGGCCGCCAGCGTCAAGCCGCTCGACATCATGGACGTGCGCAGCGCCGATCCGCTCGATCCGGGGTTCACCAAAGTCGCGGTCAACGGTGCCGTCGAATGGATCAAGCTCAAACCCCGCATGGAAAAGGCCGCCGCCTTCCTGGAGACGCACCGCTACGCGGCCCTGGCCGGCGCCTCGCTGGGCTTTACCAAGATGGAGGGCACGACCGTCAACGCCAGGGACAAGATCGCCTACTCGGCGCTGCAGAACTGCCAGAGCGCGATGGTGGCCGGGAATGCCCTGAACGTGCCCGGCAACGGCGTGTCGATCCCGAAGGCCCTGAACGCCGGCGCGGTGATGGCCTTGAAACTGGCCGGCGGGCAGAAGGACACGGCAGGCGGCACCATCGCCAGCGAGTGGATGCCAATCGACCTGAAGGCGCTGCTGACGGGCGAAGACATCGCCGCCGACGCGCTCGGGAACACGGCCAATCCGGACCGCATCGCCAATCCGGACAATCTGAAGTTCTCGGAGAAGATGCGCACGCTCTTCATCGGCGAAGACAGCGGCCAGCACGTGAACAACTTCCTGTGGGCCTACAACGTCGACACGAAACTGCTGTCGCGCGTGATGTCGATTCCGGCCGGCGGCGAGTCGACCGGACTGCATGCGGTCGACGAGCTCAATGGCTGGACCTACATCATGAGCAACTTCCAGCACGCGGGGGACTGGGGCGGGATCCACAACGTGGTCAAGGCGACGCTCGATCCGCTGGTGCGGGCCAACTACAAGGACAAGTTCGGGGCGGCGGTGGGGTACCTGACGGCGGAGCTGAGCCAGACGAGGCTGACCAGGGCATGATGCTGGAAGCGCCCGGCCGTTGATGCGATACTGTCGGCCCCGACCGATCGCATGCTCCCATGGCCACGCTCTCCCGCCTCATCCTCTATCCGATCAAGTCCTGCGCCGCCATGCCGGTGCCGGAGGCGCTGGCCACCGTCTCCGGCCTCGTCGCCCGGGGCATCCACGACCGCGAGTGGATGCTGGTGAGCGACGAGGGCCGCTTCCTCACGCAGCGCGAATTGCCGCGCATGGCCACCATCGTCCCGCGCGTCGAGGATGACGCGCTGGTCGTCGCCGCCCCCGGCATGCCGTCCCTGCGCCTGCCGCTGGCGGCGCGCGCGCCGGCGCCCACGATGCGCGTGCAGATCTGGGACGACCTGGTCGAGGCCATCGATTGCGGCGCCGCGAGCGCCGCCTGGTTCGGCCGCATCCTGGACACCCGCTGCCGCCTGGTGCGCTTCAAACCCGATGCCGCCCGCCCGACCAGCGAAAAATGGACCGCGGGCGCGCCATCAAGCGCGCGCTTCGCCGATGCCTATCCGCTGCTGCTGATCGGCGCCGCCAGCCTCGACGACATCAACGCGCGCATGCGCGCCGCCGGCCGCGCGCCGCTGCCGATGGACCGCTTCCGCCCCAACCTGGTAGTCGACGGCCTCGCGCCCTTCGATGAGGACTACACCGCCTCCTTCGACGCGGGAGGGATCGTCATCAGGCCGGTAAAACCGTGCGCGCGCTGCCCGATTCCGGCCATCGACCAGGCTACCGGCATACGCGGCCCGGACCCGCTCGACATCCTGCACACCTGGAGAAGCAAGGCGATCCTCGACGGCGCCGTCTGCGTCGGCATGAATTGCATCGTCGCCGGCGGGGCAGGGGGCGTCCTGCGCGTCGGGCAGGAACTCGCGGCCAGCCTGTCGTTTTAAGGCAGCGCACGCCCCTCCGGCGCGGAAAAAATCGGCAATCTCGTTCTCAAGAGTGAAAAAGTCACGTAATGTAACGGGTATTGCTAAAAGGAATCTCCATGCACCAGCCGGATGCCGTTTTGCCCGACCTGCACGACCTCGTTGCCGAGAACGAAGCCCTGCGCGCACGGATCGGCCATGTCATGGAGCAGGCGCAGCGCAACCACGACATCATGTGCCGCCACCAGGCCTTCGATCTCGAAATCGTCGGCGCCGCGAATTTTCCGCAGCTCGTCGGCACGATCTTCCGCCTGCTGCCCGTCGTCTCCGATCTCGACAGCGTGACCCTGTCGCTGGTCGACACCGACGCCGACATCTACACGGTGATGCACAAGCTGGGCGTGGACTTCGAGACGCTGCCGGACCTGCTGTTCTGCGAGCACGCGGTCGAACTCGGCTTCGACGCCGGCGAACGCCCGCGTCCGCGCCTCGGCGCCTATGACCGCGCCCTGCATGGCGCCATGTTCCCGCAGCCGGCGCCCGGCCTGCGCAGCGTGGCCCTGGTGCCGCTCATGCGCAATCAGCGCCTGATCGGCAGCCTGAACCTGGGCAGCAACGATAGCGAGCGCTTCACGCCGGCGCTCGGTACCGATTTCGTCGAGCACATGGCCTCGATCATCGCGATCTGCCTGGAGAACGTGATCAGCAACGAGATGCTGAAATACATCGGGCTGACCGATCCGCTGACGGGCATCTACAACCGGCGCTACATCGACCGCCGCCTGGTCGAGGAAATCGCGCGCGCGTGGCGCCAGGATTACCAGATCGCGTTCATGTTCATCGACGTCGACCATTTCAAGCAGGTCAACGACAAGGTCGGCCACCAGGCCGGCGACGACGTGCTGCGCGAGGTGGCCGCGCGCATCAAGATGGAATTGCGCGTCTCGGACGCGCTGGCGCGTTTCGGCGGCGAGGAATTCGTGGTCCTCCTGATCAACGCGGACCTGCAGGCCGCCGCCAGGGTCGCCGACCGCATCCGCGCCGGCATGGCCGACAAGCCGTTCGACCTCGCGGGCGGACAGTACCTGAACGTGTCGGTCTCGATCGGCGTCGCCGCGCTCGGCGCTTGCGCGCGCGGCCATGCGGTCGAGGCGGTGGCGCAGCAATTGGTGGCGGCGGCCGACGGGGCCTTGTATCGGGCCAAGGAAGCCGGGCGCAACCGGGTGGTGACGGCAGGCTAGACGTCGGGCCGGGGGCGGCGCCCACGCGCGCCGCTGCGGGCGCCGCATCGATGCGGGCCGTTACAGCAAGCGTTCTTCCGCGCGCGTCACCGCGTCGGCCGATCCGCGCAGCACCACGACGTCGCCCGCCTGCAGCACCGTCTCCGGCGTCGGCTCGACCCGCACCCGCGCGCGCCGGATGCCGCTCACCTCGGCCTGCAGCTCCTCGAACCCGAGTTCGCCGATGCGCTTGCCGACCGCCTGCGCATCCTCGCCCAGCACCACCGAATGCAGGCGTACGTACATATGCTCGGGGTCGTCGATGAAGTCGCTGGCGCCGTGAAAGTAGCCGCGCAGCGAGGCGTAGCGTTCGTCGCGCGCGCTTTGCACGCGGTGCACCACGCGCCGCAGCGGCACGCCGACCACGACCAGCGCGTGCGAGGCGAGCATCAGGCTGCTCTCCAGCGCTTCCGGCACCACCTCGGTCGCGCCGGCCTGGCGCAGGATGTCGAGGTCGCTGTCGTCGTGGCTGCGCACGATCACCGGCAGGGACGGCGCCAGCTCGTGCACCAGGTGCAGCACCTTCAAGGCCGCGCGCGTGTCGGCGAAGGTGATCACCAATGCGCTTGCCCGATTGATGCCGGCCGCGATCAGGGATTCGCGCCGCCCGGCGTCGCCGTACGACACGCTCGAGCCCGCCGCCTGCGCTTCCTGCACCCGCTCCGGGTCCAGGTCGAGCGCGTACCAGGGCAGCTTTTCGTCCGAGAGCAGCGTCGCCACGCTCTGGCCGCTGCGCCCGAAGCCGGCGATGATCACGTGCTTTTGCGCGGCCATCGTGCGGCTGGCCAGTTGCGTCAGCTGCAGCGACTGCATCATCCATTCGTTCGAAGCGATCTTCATCACGATCTGGTCGGACTTGGCGATCACGAAGGGCGCGACCAGCATCGACAGCACCATCGACGCCAGCACCAGCTGCATCAGGAAGGGATCGATCAGCTTCGAACCCGAGGCCATGTTCAGCAGCACGAAGCCGAATTCGCCGGCCTGGGCCAGGGCCAGGCCGGTGCGCATGGCCACGCCGTCGGACGAGCCGAACAGCTTGGCCAGGGCCGCGATCAGCGCGAACTTGAGCAGCACCGGCACGGCCAGCAGCAGCAGCACCAGCCACCAGTGCTGCAAGACCAGCTGCACGTTGAGCAGCATGCCGATGGTGATGAAGAAGAGCCCCAGCAGCACGTCGCGGAACGGCTTGATGTCTTCCTCGACCTGGTGCTTGAACTGGGTCTCGGAGATCAGCATGCCGGCCACGAAGGCGCCCAGCGCCAGCGACAGGCCGGCGCGCTCGGTGATCCAGGCCGCGCCCAGCGTCACCAGCAGCAGGTTCAGCATGAACAGCTCTTGCGAGCGGCGCTTGGCCACGATGGTGAACCAGCTGCGCATCAGTTTCTGGCCGAAGAACAGCAGCAGCGCCAGCACGGCCGCGGCCTTGACGGCGGCCCAGGCCAGCGTCTTGAGCAGGTTTTCCGGGTCCTTCGCCAGCGCGGGAATCAGGATCAGCAGCGGCACCACGGCCAGGTCCTGGAACAGCAGGATGCCGATGATGCGGCGGCCATGCTCGCTTTCCAGTTCCAGCCGTTCGGTCAGCAGTTTCACCACGATCGCGGTCGAGGACATGGCCAGCGCGCCGCCCAGGGCAAACGCGGCCTGCCAGCTGATGCGCAGCGCGGGCGCCCACATCGCGATCAGGAGCCCGCCCGCCACCGTGGCGACGATGGTCAGCACCACCTGGGCCAGCCCGAGGCCGAAGACGACGCGGCGCATCGAGCGCAGTTGAGCCAGCGAGAATTCGAGACCGATCGAAAACATCAGGAAAACGACACCGAATTCGGCCAGCGCATGGGTCGTACCGGTTTCGGCCGCCAGCCCCAGCGCATGCGGCCCGATCAGCACGCCGACGGCCAGGTAGCCCAGCATGGGCGGCAGGTGCAGGCTGCGAAACACGACCACGCCAAGCACGGCGCTCAAGAGCAACAGCAGGGTCAGATCGAGTCCGGATGCCATACGTGGGGGTCTTTATCCATTGTTTAGTACGTCTGGCAAGTTTTTTGCTTTCCCAATTCGTTTATACTGCCGTCATGAGTGTAACCGATGAAAAAACAATGCTGAACAGTTTTGACGAGAACCAGTCGCGCCGCGTGCTGGCGCTGGCGCGCGAGACCCTCGCGATCGAGGCCGACGCCATCTTCGCCCTGCATGCGCGCCTGGATGCCGACGACAGCCTGGTGCGCGCCATTTCCGTGCTGTACGCCTGCACCGGCCGCGTGGTCGTCTCGGGCATGGGCAAGTCCGGCCATATCGCGCGCAAGATCGCCGCCACGCTGGCCTCGACCGGAACCCCGGCCATGTTCGTGCATCCGGGCGAAGCCGCCCACGGCGACCTCGGCATGGTGACCTCGCAGGACGCCTTCATCGCCATCTCGAACTCGGGCGAATCGTCGGAGCTGATGGACATCCTGCCGGTCGTCAAGCGCATGGGCGCGCCCTTGATCGCCATGACCGGCAAGCCGCAATCGCGCCTGGCGCGGCTGGCCGACGTCCACCTCGACATCTCGGTGGCGAAGGAAGCCTGCCCGCTGAACCTGGCGCCGACCGCCAGCACCACCGTCACCCTGGCCCTGGGCGACGCCCTGGCCGTGGCGCTGCTCGACATGCGCGGTTTTCGCGAGGAAGATTTTGCGCGCTCGCATCCGGGCGGCGCGCTGGGCCGGCGCCTGCTCACCCACGTGCGCGACGTGATGCGCAGCGGCGCCGCCATTCCGGCCGTCACGCCCGAAGTTCCGCTCACGCGCGCGCTGCTCGAGATCAGCCAGAAGGGCATGGGCATGACCGCCGTGGTCGACCCGGCCTTCAAGCCGCTGGGCGTATTTACCGACGGCGACTTGCGCCGCCTGATCGAGCGCGTGCAGGATTTCTCGAATCTCTCCATCCGCGACGTCATGCACGTCGGCGCGCGCACCGTGCATCCCGACCAGCTGGCGGTCGACGCGGTGGCCATCATGGAAGAGTTCCGCATCAACCAGATGCTGGTAGTCGACGAGAACGGCGTGCTGGTCGGCGCCCTGCACATCCACGACCTGACCCGCGCCAAGGTGATTTGAATGACACCCCTCGATCACATCACGCGCGCGGCCCGGGTCAAGGTCATGATCTTCGACGTCGACGGCATCCTCACCGACGGCAGCCTGACCTACGGTCCGGACGGCGAAATCACCAAGACCTTCAACGTGCTCGACGGCCTGGGCATCCAGCTGCTGCAGAAGACGGGCGTGGCCACGGCCATCATCAGCGCCAGGAAGTCGCCCATCGTGGCCGCGCGCGCCAGGGACCTGGGCATCGCCCACGTCTGGCAGGGCTTCCACGACAAGCGCATCGCGTTTGCCGAACTGCTGGCGCAACTGGACCTGGCGCCCGAACAGTGCGGCTACATCGGCGACGACGTGATCGACATGCCGCTGCTGAGCAAGGTCGGCTTCGCCGTCACGGTGCCGACCGGGCATCCGGAAGTGCAGCACCGCGCCCATTACGTCACCCGGGCGGGCGGCGGGCGCGGCGCCGTGCGCGAGGTGTGCGACCTGGTCATGCGCGCCCAGGGCACCTACGAAGAGGCGCTCGCGCCTTACTTCAAATGAGTTCGAACGAGTTCGTCGACGCATGGCTACCTACGTGAACAAGCGTACCGCGCACCGCTGGCGCACGCTGGGCCTGATGCTCACGGCCGTCTTCTTCGCCTTCGGCAGCTTCTGGCTGCTGCAGGCGATCGACAGCAGCGACCCTGGCCGCGCCGGCAACAACCTGAATGAACCCGACTACATCGTCGAGAACTTCAGCTTCGTGCGCATGACCGAGAGCGGCGTGCCGCGCTACGTGATGTCGGGCGCGCGCCTGGCCCATCATCCCGACAACGATGTCTCTGTGATCACCAGGCCGATCGTCGAGAGCATGGCGCCGGAGCGTCCGCGCATGACCATGCATGCCGACCGTGGCCAGGTCTACCATGGCGAGAACCGCGTCGAATTGATGGGCAATGTCGACATCAAGCGCCCGGCCACGCCGACCACCGAGGCCCTGCACGCGCGCACCGAGGCGCTCACCGTGCTGGCCGACGACGAGATCGTCAAGACGACGCGTCCGGTGCAGATGACGCTCGGCGCCGCATCGGTCAATGCGGTCGGCATGGTGGCCGAAAACCCGAGCCGCAAGATGCACCTCGGCGGGCGCGGCCAGATCGTCTATCCGCCGCGCCAGAGAGCCGCACCACCCCAATAACACGAACGAGCATCCAATGAAAAACCGCTTGCATCACATGATTGCCGCCGCCTTCCTTTCGCTGCTGTCGCTGTCGGCTTCGGCCGAGCGCGCGGACTCGCTCAAGCAGGCCGTCATCAACTTCGACTCGCTCGACGTCGACGAAGTCACGCAGACGCGCATCCTGACCGGAAACGTGATCCTCACGCGCGGCACGCTGACGCTGAAGTCGGACCGCGCACTGCTCAAGGAAAGCCCGGAGGGCTACATGAGCGTCACGCTCACTTCCGGTCCGGGGCGCGTGGCGACGTTTCGCCAGAAGCGCGACGGCGGACCGGACCTGTGGATGGAAGGGCAGGCCGAACGCATCGAGTACGACGAGCGCCAGGAACTGGTCAAGCTGTTCTCGAAGGCGATCGTCCGGCAGCTCGAGAACGGCCGCCTGACGAACGAACTCGAGGGCGCCTACATCTCCTACGACAGCCGGCGCGAAGTGGCCACCGTGCGCAACGACGCCAGCGGCGAGAGCAGGGCCGGCGGCGGACGCGGCACCCTGATCATCGCGCCGCGCCGCACCGCGCCGGGAGCGGCCGCTCCTGCCGCTCCCGCGCCCGGCGCGCAGGCACGACCGGCCACGACGCCGGCGGGAAAGCCATGATGAAGGATGGTCGAGACAGCCGCAGCACCCTGGTCGTTCGGGGACTGCAGAAAAGCTATGGCAAGCGACTGGTCGTGCGCGACGTCTCGCTCGAAGTCGGTTGCGGCGAGGTCGTGGGCCTGCTCGGTCCGAACGGCGCCGGCAAGACGACGTCGTTCTACATGATCGTCGGCCTGGTGCCGTCGGACGCCGGCACCATCGAGATCAACGGCGCCGACATCTCGCGCCTGCCGATCCACCGGCGCGCGGTGATGGGCCTGTCCTACCTGCCGCAGGAAGCGTCGGTGTTTCGCAAGCTGACGGTGGAAGACAATATCCGCGCCGTGCTGGAACTGCAGCACGACGAGAACGGCCGCGCCCTGGGCAGGGACGCCATCGACGCGCGGCTCGATTCGCTGCTGGGCGAGCTGCAGATCGAGAAGCTGCGCGAAAATCCCGCGCTGTCGCTCTCCGGGGGCGAGCGCCGGCGCGTCGAGATCGCGCGCGCGCTGGCGACCAATCCGCGCTTCGTGCTGCTGGACGAGCCGTTTGCCGGCGTCGACCCGATCGCCGTGATCGAGATCCAGCGCATCGTGCGCTTCCTGAAGGAGCGCGGCATCGGCGTGCTGATCACCGACCACAACGTGCGCGAGACGCTCGGCATCTGCGACCGCGCGTATATCATCAACCAGGGTGCGGTACTGGCGTCGGGCCGTCCCGACGACATCATCGCCGACGAGTCGGTACGACGCGTCTACCTGGGCGAACATTTCCGGATGTAGCAAAGAACGGTACAACAAGCGTCGACATGAAACAATCCCTGCAACTTCGGACTTCACAGCACCTGGCACTCACGCCGCAGCTTCAACAGTCGATCCGCCTGCTGCAGCTGTCGACGCTCGAGCTGCACCAGGAAATCGAGCAAATCCTGTCCGACAATCCCCTGCTCGAGCGGCTCGACGATCCGCTCGACCACTCGGTGCGCCTGCTGGCCGACGGCGCCATCAACGACGCGCCGCCCCAGCAAGCCGAGGCCCCGGCGCCGGCCGGCGAAGAGGGGGCGCCGGCACCCGAGGCGGCCGGCGAGTTCGAAGGCGGCGAGGTCGAACGCAGCGAGCCCGATGGCGACTGGGGCGAGGGCGGACGCGCCTCCGGCACCGACGGCGACGACGACGGCCGCCCGCAGCTGGGCGCCATAGGCGTGACGCTGCGCGAGCACCTGTCCGAGCAGATTCGCGTGACCGGCGTGACCGAGCGCGATCGCGCGCTGGCCGAGCTGGTGATCGACGCCATCGACGACAACGGCTACCTGGAGGAGCCGCTCGACGAGATCCACGCGCGCCTGCCCGGCGAGCTCGAAGTCGAGATGGACGAGCTGCGCTGCGCGCTGGCGCTGGTGCAAAGCCTCGATCCGTCGGGCGTCGGCGCGCGCAGCGCTTCCGAATGCCTGGCGCTGCAGATCCGCGGCATGCCGGGCGTGCCGCTGGTGACGCGGCGCATGGCCTTGAAGATCGTCGAGGGCTACCTGACCTGGTTCGCGCAGCGCGAATTCACCAAGCTCAAGAAAGCGCTCGACTGCGACGACGAAGACCTGCGCGAGGCGCAGGCCGTGATCCGCCAGTGCAATCCCCATCCGGGCGCGGCCTTTGCGTCGAGCGTGTCCGACTTCGTCGTTCCGGACGTTATTGTCCGCAAATCGAAGGGCGGCTGGAGCGTCTCGCTGAACAACGAGGTGATGCCGCGCCTGCGCGTCAACAACGTCTACGCCAACCTGCTCAAGCAGGGAAAAGGCGAAGGCCAGATGAGCGCGCAGCTGCAGGAAGCGAAGTGGCTCATCAAGAACATGCGCCAGCGCTTCGACACGATCCTGCGTGTTTCACAGGCAATTGTGGAGCGCCAGCGCAACTTTTTCAGCCATGGCGCGGTTGCGATGCGTCCCCTTGTGCTTCGCGAGATTGCTGATACACTGGGTCTGCACGAGAGCACGATTTCTCGCGTGACAACTCAAAAATTCATGCTGACCCCGCACGGCATGTTTGAGCTGAAGTATTTCTTCGGAAGCCATGTCGCCACCGAAGCGGGGGGCGAGGCATCGTCGACGGCGATACGGGCGCTCATTGCGCAGCTGACAGGAGCAGAAGACCCAAAGAACCCTTTATCCGATAGCAAGATCGCGGAAATGCTCGGTGAACAAGGCATGGTCATTGCGCGCCGGACGGTTGCAAAATACCGCGAAGCACTCAAGATACCTCCCGTCAGTCTCCGCAAATCCTTGTAACAGCGGCACCCACGCGTCCCAAGCGCGTCAGCGGCGTCCGCGCATTTATCTAAGGAGTGTGTATGAATCTCACCATCAGTGGCCACCACCTCGACGTCACCCCCGCCATTCGAGAATACGTACAGAACAAGCTGGAACGCATCACCCGCCATTTCGATCAAGTCATCGATTCCCACGTGATCCTCGCGATCGACAACCTCACCGAAAAAGACAAACGTCAGAAAGCCGAGATCAACTTGCGATTGTCCGGCAAGACCGTGCACGTGGAGAGCGTGGCCCAAGATTTGTACGCCGCGATCGACCTGTTGATGGACAGGCTGGACCGCCAGGTCATGAAATACAAGACGATCCTCCAGGATCATGGCCGCGAGGCGCTCAAGCGCCGGCCTGAAGGCGGAGAAGCTGCCGCCGCCGCGATGTAGTCGGCCAGCATCGAGCACCGTCTGAACGAGGGCGCCGAGGGGCGCCCTTTTCAATGGGCGTGCGCGCATGCGCCCGCGCGGCGCGCGCTTCGGTAAAATGCATGTTTTTCCGATCAGCCCAGCCACCATGACCGACCATGTCCTGACCCGCGTTGCCAACGGCACCGGTGTGATTACCCTCGATCGTCCGAAAGCCCTGAACTCCCTGTCGCTGCCGATGGTGCGGCGCCTGACCGACATCCTGCTGGCCTGGCGCGACGATGCCGGCGTCGCGGCGGTGGTCCTGACCAGCAGCAGCGAAAAAGCCCTGTGCGCCGGCGGCGACATCCGCTTCTTCCATGAGGCGGGCCATGCCACCCCGATGGCCGGCAGCGCGCTGCTCGAGGATTTCTTTACCGAGGAATACGCGCTCAACTACCTGATTCATTTCTATCCGAAGCCGTATATCGCGCTCATGGACGGCGTGGTGATGGGCGGCGGCATGGGCATAGCCCAGGGCGGCCCCGGAACCGGCCTGCGCATCGTCACCGAGCGCACGAAAATGGCCATGCCGGAAGTGAACATCGGCCTGTTCCCGGACGTCGGCGGCAGCCATTTCCTGTCGCATGCGCCGGGCCGGCTGGGCAACTACCTGGGCCTGACCGGCCTGACGATCGGCGCGGCCGACGCCCTGTATGCGGACCTGGCCGACGTATTCGTCCCGGGCGCGCAGCTGGGTGCATTGCACGCGCTGGTCGAGACCACGCCGGGCGCGCAGCTGGCCGACGCGATCCGCCGCTTCGGCGCACGCTTCGCCGCCGATGCCGGCGACAGCGTCCTGCGGGCGCAGCGCGCGGCGATCGACCTGCACTTCGGCGCCGGTTCGGTGGCGGCGATCATGGCTTCGCTGGAGGGTGAGGACAGCGCCTTCGCGCAGAAAGCCCTGGGCGCGATGCGCCAGCGTTCACCGCTGATGATGTGCGTGACGCACGAGATGCTGGTGCGCGGCGCCTCGATGCAGGTAGCCGACTGCCTGCGCATGGAGCGTTCGCTGGTGCGCCGCAACTTCGAGCATGGCGAAGTGCTCGAAGGCGTGCGCGCGCTGGTGATCGACAAGGACAATGCGCCCCGGTGGAATCCCGCGACCTTGCAGGAAGTGAAGCCGGAGATGGTGGAAGCGTTCTTCGCGCCGGCGTGGCCGGCGCACGCGCATCCGCTGCGGCACCTCGATTGACGGCCGGTCGCGCGCTCGGGGCAGCCCGCGCGCTTACGACTGCTCGCGATGCCGCAGCACCACCCGCTCGGTCTCGTTGAAATACGCCGCCAGACGCTCGGCCATGTAAACCGAGCGGTGCTGGCCGCCGGTACAGCCCACGGCCACCGTCAGGTAGCTGCGGTTGTCGGTCTTGAACGAGGGCAGCCACTTTTCCACGAACTTGCAGATATCGTGCAGCATCTCGGTGGCGCTCGGCTGGGCATCGAGGAAGGCGATCACGGGCGCGTCCTTGCCCGTCAGCGGGCGCAGGGACAGGTCGTAATACGGATTCGGGATGGCGCGCACGTCGAAGACGAAGTCGGCGTCGAGCGGTACGCCGACCTTGAAGGCGAAGGATTCGAAGAACAGCGTCAGCGGCGCGTGCTGGACTTCGGCCAGTTCCTTGATCCAGGCGCGCAGCTTGTTCGCCGACGCTTCCGAGGTGTCGATCACATGCCCGAGCTGCTCGATCGCGGCCAGGCGCTCGCGCTCTTCGGCGATGCACTCGATCAGGGTGCGGCGCGAGGCCGGATTCTCGCCAGGCAACAGGGTGTGCGAGAGCGGGTGGCTGCGCCGCGTCTCCGAAAAACGCGCGACCAGCGAATGGGTGCTGGACGTCAGGAACAGCACCTTGAGCTGGTGGCCTTCTTCCTTGAGCGTGCGCACGGTCACGGGCAATTCGGCCAGCGATTCGGCGCTGCGGGCATCGACCGCGACGGCCAGCTTGGCCGTCGTCCCCGACACGGAATCGACCAGTTGCGGCAACAGGGCCGGCGGCAGGTTGTCGACGCAGTAGTAACCCGCGTCTTCCAGGACATTCAGGGCGACCGATTTGCCCGAGCCGGAGATACCGGTGATGAGAACGATGTGCATGGCGGGATGATACCGCAACAGGCAATGCTTTGTCGTGGCCACCCCCGGCGGCATGGAGGAATCCAGCGTCAAATACGGGTCAATCCGAGCTCATCGCTTGTCTTTGCCGCTCCATGAATTCCTGCAGCGTGTCGATCCCGCGCAGTTGCAGGATGGTGTTGCGCACCGCGGCCTCGAGCAGCACCGCGATGTTGCGGCCGGCCGCCACCGGAATGACGACCTTGCGGATCGGCAGGCCCAGCACCTCTTCGGTCGGGAAGTGGAAGGGCAGGCGCTCGACTTCTTCGTCGAGTATGCCGCGTTTGACCAGGTGCACGATCAGTTTCAGGCGCATCTTGCGGCGCACCGCCGTCTCGCCGAAGATCGCCTTGATGTCGAGCAGGCCCAGGCCCCGCACTTCGAGCAGGTTCTGCAGCAGCGGCGGACACCGGCCCTCGATCATGTTCGGGGCGATGCGCGAAAACTCCACGGCGTCGTCGGCGACCAGCCCGTGCGAGCGCGAGATCAATTCCAGGCCGAGTTCGCTCTTGCCGAGTCCGGAGTCGCCCGTGATCAGGACGCCGACGCCGAGCACGTCCATGAAGACGCCATGCATGATCACGCGCTGGGCCAGCTTTTTCGACAGGTAGACGCGCAGGAAGTCGATCACCTGGGCCGCCGGCAGCGGGGTCGAGAACAGGGGAATGTTCTGCTCGTCGCAGATGGCGAGGATGTCGGGCGGCGTTTCCAGGCCCTGGGCGATGATCAGCGCCGGCGGGCCGCCACCGATCAGTTCGCCGATCACGTGGCTGCGCGAACTCGATTTGAGGCGGTGGTAGTAATTGAGTTCCTGGTGCCCGAAGACCTGGATGCGGCCCGGGTGGATCAGGTTCAGGTGGCCGACCTGGTCGGCGGCCGAGGCGACGTCGCCCGAGATCAGCCGTTCGCCGCCAGGAAAGCCGGCGAACCAGCCCAGTTGCAGGCTGTCGCGGTTATCGTCGTACAGCCTTTGGATGGTAAGCGGAGTCTGCAGCATGGCAAGGATAAGGAAAAACCGGGTGGGAAAGCGACTCCCCGAGTTTAACCCAAGGCCTGCAAGCTAGGTTGCCAGTTGATAATTCGTTCGTGGATCGCGCGCGGATCGGTGTCGGTGGCGAGCGCCGTGCGGATCGCTTCGTCCGAGAACAGTTCCGCGATCTCCGACAGGATTTCCAGGTGCTGCTGGGTCACATGGTCGGGAATCAGCAGGAAGAACAGCAGGCTGACCGGCTGGCCATCGGGCGACTCGAAGGGAATCGGCGCTTTCAGGCGCACGAAGGCCGCGATCGGCTGCTTCAGGCTCTTGCTGCCCTTGATGCGCCCGTGCGGCACCGCCACGCCGTGGCCCAGGCCCGTGGAACCGAGACGCTCGCGCGCGAACAGGTTTTCCGAGACGGTTGAACGTGCGATCCCGCAGTTGTTCTCGAAAATCAAGCCGGCCTGTTCAAAGGCGCGCTTCTTGCTCGACACTTCGATGTCGAGCTGGACGTTTTCGAGAGAAAGGATTTTGCTAAGGTTAGTCATTTCACGCTTTTCATATGGCGGCACGAGGACCGACTTGCGGAGCGGAATTATAGGCCTGTTTGCTGGCCATGTAATGCGATTTCGCGTCGGTATCCTACGCCTGTCGGTGGTCCATTTCGAGCTTTTAGCGAGCAGTGTCGTGAGTGCAGTTTGCGCTTCCACAAGAGTTCGCGCAATTTCCGTAACGAAAATCAACACGGCCTGGACAAAACCGGGCAAGGAGGCCGGTTTCACCGTGCTTTCCCCGTAATTGCCTAAAATATGTGCAATCTGGATGCGTGCGCGGATTGTTGTTTTTTTCTCAGTTCTTGTGGCTGGAAAGGTACAGCTCAGCCACGCAGGTCATTGGCGCGCGCCGCGCAGGTTGGGCGGGCGTCCCGTGCTGAAATTGGCCCGCCATGGATTGATGTCGAGCCCGCCACGGCGCGTATAGCGCGCATACACGGCCAGCTTGGTCGGCTTGCACTGGCGCAGGATGTCCATGAAGATGCGCTCGACACACTGCTCGTGAAATTCGTTGTGCTCGCGGAAACCGATCAGGTAGCGCAGCAAGCCTTCCTGCTCGATCTGCGGACCGACGTAGGCAATCTGCACGCTGCCCCAGTCCGGCTGGCCGGTCACCAGGCAATTTGATTTGAGCAGGTTCGACACCAGGGTTTCCTCGACCGGCGCCTCGTTGAACCGGGCCGTGAGCAGGTGCGGCGCCGGCGAATAATCGTCGACCTCGATGTCCATGCGGTCCAGCGACAAGCCTTCGAGCTCGCCCATTGTCAGCTTGCCGAAGTGTTCCGGCTCGACGATCGTGACGTGCACCGGCGCGCCGAAAGCATGCGACAAGTCTTCGCGCAGCAGCGACTGCAAGGCGTCGATGCCGGCCACGCGCGTCTGGTTGAAGGAATTGAGGTAAAGCTTGAACGACTTCGACTCGACGATGTTGGGCGAATCGGCCGGCGCGCTGATGGTCGCGATCGCCACCTGGGGCTTGCCGCGCATGTTCAGCCACGACAACTCATAGGCGTTCCAGATGTCCAGGCCGAAGAAGGGCAGCGTGCCGGTGATGGCCAGCTCGTCGCGCTTTTGCTGGCGCGCGATCGGAAACAGCAGCTCCGGCGCGTACTGGGTCCGGTAAGCGGAGGATTTGCCAAGAGGCGATTGATCGGGAGTATTGTTCATGGTGGAATCTCGATGTGCCGGCGCTGCGCGACGGCTTGTCTCTGTCGCAATCGTTGCCGGCCCGGCGGCGGCAAAGCGGCGTATCGTACACCTTTCCGCGGGGGGCTGCGCGCCCGCTGCGCTTGCCCGAAGCTGCCCGGCCATCCGGACGGACGCGGGTGGACGGACCCGCCACCCAGGCGTCATCTACAAGAACAGTTTATAAACCGGATTGGCCGTCTCGTCCCAATACCGGTAACCCAGCGTCGCCAGGAACTCGCGCAAGGCATCCATTTCCCCGGCCGGCACCTGCAAGCCGACGAGAATGCGCCCCACGTCGCCGCCCTGGTTGCGGTAATGGAAGAGCGAGATATTCCAGTTCGGCGCCATGCTGTCCAGGAAGCGCATCAGCGCGCCCGGGCGTTCCGGGAATTCGAAGCGGTACAGCAGCTCGTCCTGCGCCAGCGCGCTCTTGCCGCCGACCAGGTGGCGGATGTGGAGCTTGGCCAGTTCGTCGTGGGTCAGGTCGAGCGTCGGGAAATCATGCTGCTCGAAGGTGTGGGCCAGCAGGCCGGACTCGCCCCGGCTGCCGACCTGCACGCCGACGAAAATATGCGCCTGGCGCGCATCGCTGATGCGGTAGATGAATTCGGTGACGTTGCGCGGGCCGACCAGGGCGCAAAACCGGCGAAAGCTTCCGCGCTGCTCGGGAATCGTCACCGCGAACACGGCTTCGCGCGCCTCGCCCAGTTCGGCGCGCTCGGCCACGAAACGCAGGCGGTCGAAATTCATGTTGGCGCCGCAGGCGACGGCCACCAGGGTCTCGCCCTTGACCGGCTGGCGGTTCATCTGCGAACGTTCGACGTAGGCCTTGGCGCCGGCAATGGCCAGCGCGCCGGCCGGCTCCAGGATCGAGCGCGTGTCCTGGAACACGTCCTGGATCGCCGCGCAAATTGCATCGGTGTCGACCAGGATGATCTCGTCGATCACTTCCTTGGCCACGCGGAAGGTCTCTTCGCCGACCAGGCGCACGGCGGTGCCGTCCGAGAACAGGCCGACGTCCGGCAGCGTGACGCGCTCGCCGGCCTTCAGGCTTTTCGCCATCGCGTCCGAGTCGATCGACTGCACGCCGATGATGCGAATGTCCGGCCGCACCGCTTTCACGTAGGCGCCGATGCCGGCGATCAGGCCGCCGCCGCCGATGGCGATGAAGATCGCGTGGATCGGTGCGGCGTGCTGGCGCAGGATCTCCATGCCGATCGTGCCCTGGCCGGCGATCACGTCCGGATCGTCGAAGGGGTGCACGAAGGTCAGCTTCTGTTCGCGCTCCAGGGTGGTCGCGTGGTTGTAGGCATCGGTGTAGGAGTCGCCATGCAGCACCACTTCCACGGCATTGCCGCCGCGCGCCTTGACCGCGTCGATCTTCACTTGCGGCGTCGTGGTCGGCATCACGATCAGGGCGCGGCAGCCGAGGCGTTCGGCCGACAGGGCCACGCCTTGCGCGTGGTTGCCGGCCGAGGCGCAGATCACGCCGCGCTTCAAGGCTTCCTGCGACAGGTGCGCCATCTTGTTGTAGGCGCCGCGCAGCTTGAAGCTGAACACGCTCTGCATGTCTTCGCGCTTGAAGTAGATGCGGTTGCTGAAGCGCTGCGACAGCGTGGGCGCCAGCTCGAGCGGCGTTTCCTGGGCCACGTCGTAGACGCGGGCGGTCAGGATTTTCTTGAGGTAGTCGATGGTCATGGTCTGGAAAGGAAGGTGTATGGCCAGTGTCCTGGTTCCTGTGACGCGAGACTGTCAACCGTGGCGGATGACCGGGGCTGCAGTGCGACACCAAGAGCCTGGGTAGCAAGCTCGTCGTATCGTGTCGGGGCGATGTGTTTTCCTCATTATAATGGACGCCCCCACATGACCGAAATCACCGATGATCGAAACCGCTGTCCTCTGGCTGCTCAAGGTCCTTGCCGCACCCACAGTCGGGCTTACGTCGGTCTTCGTTATCGCATTCGTCTCCGCCACCCTGGTCCCGCTCGGCTCCGAGCCGGCCGTGTTCGCCGTCATCAAGGCCAACCCGGCGATGTTCTGGCCTGCGATCATCGTCGCCACCATCGGCAACACGCTTGGCGGCGCGGTCGACTACCTGCTCGGCTACCGTGCCAAGATCGCCTTCGCCCGGGAGCGCCAGAGCCGCTGGTTCGGCTGGCTGGCCAAGTACGGCGCCAAGACCATGCTGCTGTCCTGGCTGCCGGGCATCGGCGACCCGCTGTGCACGCTGGCCGGCTGGCTGCATTTGCCGTTCTGGCCGAGCGTGATGTACATGATGATCGGGAAATTCGCACGCTACCTGACGATGACGCTGGTGCTGCTGTACGTGCCGGACGACTTCTGGCGCAACCTGGGCGAGACGATCACGCGCTTTACCGGCTGAGTCCGGTAAATCATTCGATTTGGATGGGTTCACGCGAGGGCAGATTTTCTGTGCCTTGGGTGCCGTTCTTGCAAACGTAATTTGCATGGATAGCCCCGGTTGCAAATTTTGTTGCTCAGCAAGCGTT
Source organism: Massilia jejuensis (assembly GCF_042656795.1). NCBI lineage: Bacteria > Pseudomonadati > Pseudomonadota > Betaproteobacteria > Burkholderiales > Oxalobacteraceae > Massilia > Massilia jejuensis. The sequence goes on from NZ_JBHSMS010000081.1 coordinate 25,341, forward strand.
CGGGTAATTCGCCTGGCCCAGCGTTGTGCGACGCAATAAGCTAGAATGGTTGTCCTTCGGGCCAGTCCACACGTCGATCATCCATGAACGCCCCAGTACACATCCAGACCCTGCTCGCCGATAGCGCTCCGGCGCGCCTGCGCGAAATTCCCTACAACTACACCTCGTTCTCGGACCGCGAGATCGTGATCCGCCTGCTCGGCGAAGCGTCCTGGCAGCTGCTCGACCAGCTGCGCGGCGCCCGCCAGACGGGGCGTTCCGCGCGCATGCTGTACGAGGTGCTGGGCGACATCTGGGTAGTACGGCGCAACCCGTACCTGCAGGACGACATGCTCGACAACCCGAAGCGGCGCCAGAAACTGATCGACGCGCTGCATCACCGCCTGGCCGAAGTCGACAAGCGCCGCCTGACGGTGGACGTGACCGACGGCGCCGACGCCGCCACCGGCGCCGCGCGCAGCAGCGCGGTCGAGCAGTTGCTGGCCGCGGCAACCAAGGCCGTCGACGACTTCGGCCGCGAGTTCCGCGAGATGTACGACCTGCGCAAGAAGGCGCGCGCCGTGCTGGGCGCCTATACCGACAAGCGCAACATCCGCTTCGACGGCATGCACCGTGTCTCGCACGTGACCGACGCCACCGACTGGCGCGTCGAATACCCGTTCCTGGTGTTGGTGCCCGACAGCGAAGAAGAGATGGCCGGCCTGGTGAAAGGCTGCATCGAACTCGGGCTGACCATCATCCCGCGCGGCGGCGGCACCGGCTACACGGGCGGCGCCATCCCGCTCACGGCCATGTCGGCCGTCATCAATACCGAAAAGCTGATCGGCCTGGGCGAAGTCGAGATGACGCGCCTGCCGGGCCTGGACCGCGACTACGCGACCATCCACACCGGTGCCGGCGTCGTCACCCAGCGCGTCTCGCAGGCGGCCGAAAAGGCCGGCTTCGTGTTCGCGGTCGATCCGACCTCGGCGCATGCCTCCTGCATCGGCGGCAACATCGCCATGAACGCCGGCGGCAAGAAGGCCGTCTTGTGGGGCACGGCGCTCGACAACCTGGCCTCGTGGCGCATGGTCGATCCGAACGGCGACTGGCTCGAAGTCACGCGCCTGGACCACAACCTGGGCAAGATCCACGACGCGCCCACCGCCGTCTTCAAGCTCGAATGGACCCATCCGGCGACCAAGGGCGCGCCCCGGGGCGCGCCGTTCCGCACCGAGACGCTCACCATCGAGGGCCGCAAGTTCCGCAAGGAGGGCTTGGGCAAGGACGTCACCGACAAATTCCTGTCCGGCCTGCCGGGCATCCAGAAAGAGGGCACCGACGGCCTGATCACGTCCGGCCGCTGGATCCTGCACAAGATGCCGAAGTTTACGCGCACCGTGGCGCTGGAATTCTTCGGCCAGGCGCGCGACGCGATCCCGTCGATCGTCGAGATCAAGGATTACCTGGACGGCCTGCCGAAAAGCGGCAAGCCGGAATTCGAGAGCCTGCGCCTGGCGGGCCTGGAACACCTCGATGAGCGCTACCTGCGCGCGGTCGGCTACGCCACCAAGTCCAAGCGCGGCACGCTGCCGAAGATGGCGCTGTTCGGCGACATCGTCGGCGACGACGAGAACGCCGTGGCCATCGCCGCCTCGGAAGTGGTGCGCATCGCGAACACCCGCGTGGGCGAAGGTTTTGTCGCCGTCAGCGCCGAAGCGCGCAAGAAATTCTGGCTCGATCGCGCCCGCACCGCGGCCATCGCGCGCCACACCAACGCCTTCAAGATCAACGAGGACGTCGTCATCCCGCTGAACCGGATGGGCGAGTACACCGACGGCATCGAGCGCATCAACATCGAGCTGTCGATCAAGAATAAGCTCCAGCTGGCCGCGGAACTGCGCACCTACCTGGCAGGCGGCCACCTGCCGCTCGAGAAAAACGACGACGCCGGCAACGAGGCCGTGGCGCGCGAAGAGATCATGGGCGACCGCCCGGAGCAGGCCGTGGCCCTGGTCGACGCCGTGCAGGCGCGCTGGACCTACGTGCTGGCAAACCTGGACCGCAAGCTGGTCGACGTCCACCACGAACTCGATGCGCTGGGCCTGGGCCACTTGTCGAGCGCCTTCGATCTGCGCATCGGCAACGCGCCCGATGCCACCCTGTTCGACGTCGTCCAGGACCACCTGCTGCGCATCTCCTGGAAACAGGAGCTGCGCGCGCCGCTGCGCCAGATCTTCAACGGCGCGGCCTACAAGTGCATCCTCGACGAGACGACCGCGATCCACAAGCGCGTCTTGCGCTCGCGCGTGTTCGTGGCCCTGCACATGCACGCCGGCGACGGCAACGTGCACACGAACCTGCCGGTGAACTCGGACGACTATGCGATGCTGCAGGATGCGCACCGGGCGGTCGAGCGCATCATGAAGCTGGCGCGTTCGCTCGACGGCGTGATCTCGGGGGAGCACGGCATCGGCATCACGAAGCTCGAATTCCTGAAGGACGAGGAAATCCAGGAATTCCGCGACTACAAGCTGCGGGTCGATCCGGAAGGGCGCTTCAACAAGGGCAAGCTCCTGAACCTGGAAGACGCCCATGCCGACCTGCGCAACGCCTACACGCCCTCGTTCGGCCTGATGGGCCACGAGTCGCTGATCATGCAGCAGAGCGACATCGGCGAGATCGCCAACAGCATCAAGGACTGCCTGCGCTGCGGTAAGTGCAAGCCGGTCTGCACGACGCACGTGCCGCAGTCGAACCTGCTGTACTCGCCGCGCGACAAGATCCTGGCGACGTCGGCCCTGATCGAAGCCTTCCTGTACGAGGAGCAGACCCGGCGCGGCGTCTCGATCCGCCACTGGGAAGAGTTCGAGGACGTGTCGGACCACTGCACCGTGTGCCACAAGTGCGTCACGCCCTGCCCGGTGGACATCGATTTCGGCGACGTTTCGATGAACATGCGTAACCTGCTGCGCAAGATGGACAAGCGCAGCTTCAAGCCGGGCAACCGCGCGGCCATGTTCTTCCTGAACGCGACCGATCCGACAACGATCAACGCCACGCGCAAGGCGATGGTCGGCGTCGGCTTCAAGGCCCAGCGCCTGGGCAACCAGCTGCTGCGCAAATTCGCGAAGGAGCAGACCGCCGCGCCGCCGCCGACCACGGGCAAGGCGCCGGTGCGCGAGCAGGTGATCCACTTCATCAACAAGAAGATGCCGGGGAATTTGCCGAAGAAGACGGCGCGCGCGCTGCTCGACATCGAGGACGACAAGGTCATCCCGATCATCCGTAATCCGAAGGCGACCAACGCCGACAGCGAAGCGGTGTTCTATTTCCCCGGCTGCGGTTCCGAGCGCCTGTTCTCGCAGGTGGGCCTCGCCACGCAGGCCATGCTGTGGGAAGTGGGCGTGCAGACCGTGCTGCCGCCGGGCTACCTGTGCTGCGGCTATCCGCAACGCGGCGCCGGCCAGTACGACAAGGCCGACAAGATGATGACGGATAACCGGGTGCTGTTCCACCGCATGGCCAACACGCTGAACTACCTCGACATCAAGACGGTCCTGGTGTCGTGCGGCACCTGCTACGACCAGCTCTCGACCTACGAGTTCGACAAGATCTTCCCGGGTTGCCGCATCATGGACATCCACGAATACCTGCTCGAGAAGGGCGTCAAGCTCGAAGGCGTGGAAGGCACGCGCTACATGTACCACGATCCTTGCCACACGCCGATGAAGATGCAGGATTCGATCAAGACCGTGAACGCGCTGGTCTCGACGGTCGACAACGTCAAGATCGAGAAGAACGACCGCTGCTGCGGCGAGTCGGGCACCTTCGCCGTGTCGCGTCCGGACATCGCGACCCAGGTCCGCTACCGCAAGGAGAGCGAAGTCGAGAAGGGTGCCGCGAAACTGCGCGAGGACGGCTTCCAGGGCGCGGTCAAGGTGCTCACCAGTTGCCCGTCCTGCCTGCAGGGATTGTCGCGCTACGACGGCGACGCCAATACCTCGGCCGATTACATCGTGGTCGAGATCGCGAAGCACCTGCTGGGCGAGAACTGGCTGCCGGACTACGTGGCCCGCGCCAACAACGGCGGCATCGAGCGGGTGCTCGTATGAGCCGGACGTCCGGCTGCACTGTCCAGGGGTGCGAGCTGTGCCAGTTCGCCGCCTCGACGGTGCACGCGAACGAAAAGTTTTCGGTCATCTTCGCCGACGAACCGAATTATCCCGGCTTTTGCCGCGTCATCTGGCGCGACCATGTGCGCGAGATGAGCGACCTCGCGCGCGACGACCGCCTGCTGCTCAACGAAGCGGTGTGCCAGGTGGAACAGGCGGTGCGCGAAACGCTGATGCCCGATAAGATCAACGTCGCCAGCCTGGGCAACGTCGTACCGCACCTGCACTGGCACGTCATCCCGCGCTACACTGATGACGCGCACTTCCCGGCGCCTGTCTGGGCCGCCGCCGTGCGCCAGACGCAGGCCGGCGTGCTCGAGGCCCGCCGCGCCCTGTTGCCGCAACTTGCCGACGCCATCGCGCGCCGCATGAACCATTGACCAAGACCAGCCATGCCAATTCCAACCGAACTGACCGTCCACCAAAAGTCCCGCCTGCTCGACATCGCTTTCGATGACGGGAGCGCCTTCTCGATTCCTTTCGAACTGCTGCGCGTGTACTCGCCGTCGGCCGAAGTGAAAGGCCACGGCCCCGGCCAGGAAACCCTGCAAGTGGGCAAACGCGAGGTCGGCATCCAGGGTGTCGAGCCGGTCGGAAATTACGCCGTGAAACCGGTGTTTACGGACGGCCACGACAGCGGGATATTTACCTGGGATTATCTCTACAAGCTCGGCAGCGAGCAGGACGCGCTCTGGCAGGATTACCTGAACCGCCTGCATGCAGCTGGTTTCGAGGGCGACAGCGGGCGCCAGACGGGCACGGTGCTGCCCGGCGCCCTGGTGCGCGGCGGCGTCTGTGGTAGCGGCCACGGCCATTAAGTTGCCTCCGGCCAGCCAATAAAAAAGCGCCTTCGAGAGGCTAATGCCGTTCAATCAAGGTCTCTCTTGAGGACACGTACGGTATAACGCTGAGGTAAGGCCTTGACGACCCGGTCGATTTTTCGACCGGGTCGTTCTTCATTCAGGAGCATGACCAGACGCCCTCGAAGACGTTGCATCAAGGCTGGCAGTTTGCCGTATGCCCGGGTCACCGCTGCCCAATGGAGCTCGTACTGGATGACGTGGAAGGCGCGGATGAAACTGATCTCGGTCGGTTCGCATTTGACTTTGAGTGCGGCCTTGGCCATCTCCAGCCGGATCAAGTTGTAAGCGGTCAGCGCACCCCAGATTTCCTGGTAGACGCCTTC
>NZ_JBHSMS010000082.1:0-13695 GCF_042656795.1 Massilia jejuensis
GCTGGTCTTTGCCGCAAAAAAAGGGAGGTCCGCTGAAAATCGTCAATTGATCAGCGCTTCCCTAGGGCTTGTTACTCAGGCGTGACAACTTGATGAAATTTTGATGTCAATGGGCCGGGTTTGATCCTGATTTCGGCTTCGCTCGCATGGAGGAAATTACTGTTGTGAAGGAGACGCCCGTCATCAAATCGTTCGTCCAGAAATTGCTCCAGCCGTTGATAATCAGATTCTCCTGAGTTTGGCGCGGTAGCAGCAAACCGGCACGTTGGGTTCCAGAAGGTAATTAGAGGCGTGGCATTCGATTCAGTGTCCCGCTTGCCAAGTCATTTATTGCTCGTTGTTCGGCTTTTTTCTGCGACTGAAGCGTTAATATCGCATACGGACTATAACGACCATACCCGAGAGGAACGTGATTGCTGCGACTAACCATACCGCGCTGACCACGCCGTACAGGTCGGCCACAACGCCCGCCAGCAAGGCCCCGATGGCATAGCCTAGATCGCGCCAGAAACGGTAGACGCCGACGGTCGAAGCGCGCCAGGCCGGGTTGACTACGTCGCCGATGGCCGCCAGTAGCGTCGGATAGACCATGGCAGTCCCGATTCCCAGGAGAATCGCGCCTGTCGCATACCATCCGAACGAGGACCGGAAGGCGATTATGGCAATGCCGGCTGCCTGAACCCACATCCCCGCCACGATCAATCCCTTACGACCAATACGATCCGACAGCGCGCCGGTGAAGAGTTGGCATACTCCCCATACGGTCGGGTAGATCGCGGCAAGCGTGCCGATTTGGGTGAGGGTCATGCCGGCGCCGGCGAACACAAAGGGGAACAACCCCCATGCCATGCCATCGTTGAGATTATTCACAAGTCCGGCCTGACTAATCGACGACAAGTTGGGGTCACGTACGCTGGTCTGCCAGAAAATCGCGCGCTGCGTCGGCACGATGGCCGCGCCGCGCGTGGCGGTCATTGCGGCTTCCATTTGCGCGTGGCCGCGCGTCTCGCGCACAACCAAAACCGATAGCAGCAAGCCGATCACTGCAAACGCCACGCCAAGGTAGAACGGCTGCGGTCGCAAGCCATAATTGGTTGCAATCCAGCCGGTCGCCAGCGCCGCTGCGCCGACGGCGAAATAGCCCGCGAATTCATTGATGCCCATCGCCGTGCCCCGATTTTTGGGACCGGCAAGATCGATCTTCATGATTACCGTGGTCGACCAGGTCAGCCCTTGGCTCACGCCCAGAAAAACGTTGGCCAGCAAAATCCAGTTCCATGACGGCGCCCACATCAGCAAAAAGGGGACCGGCGTGGCGATCAGCCAGCCAATCACTAGCACTACCTTGCGTCCGTAGGCGTCGGAAAAGCGGCCGGCAAAATAATTAGTGATGGCCTTGGCAACACCGAAGACAACAATGAAAGCCAGAATCGCCGTGTGGGCGACCAGCTTGAATTCCTGTTCGGCAATGGCGGGCAAGATGCTGCGCTCCATCCCGACCATGGCGCCAACAAATGCATTGACGACAACAAGCAAGCTAAATTGGCGCCAGTTCGCGCGCAGTCCAAGTTGTAGGCCAGTGGGGGTGGCCGGGGAATGTGCCGCCGGTGGCATAGCCCGTTCCTTGCTCATGCAACCTCAACTTGGCCGAGATTGGCGGCGACAAGCCTTTCCATCTCAGCGGGGCGCGGTAGGATCGTGGTCGTGAGGGCCGTTATAAATGCCGCCTTCTCCAGGGATAGCAAAGAATTCCAGCGCTTTTCGAAACCGATCGTCGACGACGGCTTTCCAGAGATATCCGCGCCGCATGCGCTTCCAGCTTGGTGCCCTGGAAAAACTTCCAGCTCATCCGGCAAGTTCAGCAGCCGGCCTTGCAGGCTGTCCCACAGCTGGGCCGCCATTTCTTGTTCGCGTCCCGCGAGGTCCGGTCGGCCGACCGAACCGACGAACAATGTGTCACCAGTCAGAATGAACCATGGCGCTTCTGCGCGCCGGCGGTCCGAGACCAGCAGGCAAATGCTATCTTCTGTGTGACCCGGCGTATGTATGACCTGAATGCGAGTATTGCCGGCATCTATGGTCTGCTTGTCGGTCACCGGGGTGAACGGGAAGGCGGCCTTGCCGATATTGCTTTCGTGTAGCGAGTAAGCCGCGCCGCTAAGTTCGGCAAGCGTTCGGCCGCCGGACAGGTGGTCGGCATGGATATGTGAATCAAACACATAGGAAATCTCAACACCCAGCATGCGTGCCTGGTCCATATACCAGGCTTCGTCGCCGGCCAGCACGTCGAGTGCGATTCCCTTGCCTTGCCCGCCGCAACCGAAGAAGTACGAGATCGATGCATCGTCATTTGTTCTTTGCTTGAAAAACATTGCAGCCTCCTAAAATACGAAAACCTTGTCCGCCCATTCGGACCAGTCCGCCAGTTGCTCAAGCGTGCCGCGATATGTCCCTTCGATCAGGTCACTGTCCTGTAGCGCGCGTGAATCCATGCAGCCACCGCATACGCCGATGTTGTCTTGGTTGGTGGCGCTAATCCGCCCCAGTATTGTTTGCAGGTTGGGCTGCCCTTCCGTCACCTTCTGACCGCTTTTTGCGGTGCCAACCGCGTCGCCCATCAGATAGATGCGCACCGTATTGTGTTCACGCTTGGCCAGTGCTGCGGCCAGCCGTAAGCCGTTGTGGGTCAGCTCGCTGCCGTATGGCGCGGCGTTCAGAATGAACAGTGCCTGCATGGGAATTTGCCTCATAAAGTAAAAGAACCAACAATCTAACGATCATTGGAATATAATGGATCTTTGTTTTTCCTGCAAGACTAAATTGCCGGTGGCCTTGACCTGAGACTACGAAATGCTGACACTCCTCCTATGACAACGAATAGAACCATCAAGGACGCCCTGTACGAGCAAGTAGCACGTATCGCCAAGGCATCGGCCAGCCCGAAGCGGCTGGAGCTGATTGAATTGCTGGGGCAGTCCCCCAAGACCGTTGAGGCCTTGGCGCTGGAAGCGGGCATTAGTGCGAAGCTGGTCAGCGCGCACTTGAAAGAATTGAAGTCCGCGCGCCTTGTCGAGGCTGAACGCCAGGGGAAGTACATCATTTACCGGCTGGCCAGCGCAGAGGTGGGCCAGCTATGGGTGACACTCCGGGTTCTGGCCGAGGACCGGCTGTTCGAATTGCAGGACGCTCTGCGCCAGCTCTCTGCTGCCACCCATGAGTGGGTCGGCAATAGTCGCGAAGAACTGCTGAACAAGGCGAAATCCGGGGAAGTGATCGTGATCGACGTACGTCCGGGAGAGGAATACGCGGTTGGCCACGTGCCGTTTGCACGTTCGATGCCACTGGCCGAGTTGAAGAACCGTCTGGCCGAATTGCCAAAGGACAGGCCCGTGATCGCATATTGTCGCGGTCCGTTCTGCTTGATGTCGTCCGATGCAGTCAGGCTGCTCCGCGACCAAGGCATCGACGCGCTACAGATGCGAGAGGGCGTTGTTGAGTGGAATAGTTGATGCTATTTCGCTGCATCCAGATTGCTGTTTTTATCGGTAAGTAGCCTTACGTTTTACGCCCGCGGGCCTTGGGTACGGATACCATCGCCTTCGCTTTCAACAGCACATTCTCGCCCTCCAGCTCAGCCAGGCGCGCCTCCAGCCGCGCATTTGCTTGCTGGGAGTGGTCCAGGCGCTCCTCGGCCATTTCCATCTCGAACTGCCTGCTACTTGCCATTTCGCGCGCGGCATTCACTGCCTCCGTCCCTTCGTACAGCTTCCGGGCCTGCTCTCTGGCTGCATCTAGCTGTTCGGCCAAGGTATGCTCAAGATGGACCTTCTCGCTGCGCAGCACGGCCAGCGCCTCGCGGCTGTCCTGGAGGTAGGTGCGCAGCGTGCCCGCCTCCTGCTCGGTACGGGCAATGCGCGCCTCATACGCGCTCTTGTCTTCCTGGCGCTGGGTCGCGCTCGCATCCTGGAAGTGCTCGAACTGCCGCCGGGCCTGAGCCAGCTGGTCCGCCAGCGATCTGATCTCCGCCGCGCGATCGGCCAAGCGTTGGGCCTGCCCGTCTTTTTCGGATTCGAGGGCGACGATTGCCACGGCGTCTTTTTGCCGTGCCACCTGCTCGCGCGCGAGCATTGCCTTCACGTTTGCCAGTTCGTCCGCAAGCGCTTCGCGCTCGGCGCCAAGTTTCCGCCCTTCGGCGTACAGCGCCTCTAACACGCGCGCGGCCTCTTGCGCCGCCTGTTGATGCTCGGCGCGCAGTTGCTCGACCTGGGCTTTCGCTCCCTCCTGCACGCGCTCGTACACCCCCTGGACGGCCTCCAGCAGATCGGCCGGCAGGCCGGCGCCGGCAGCTGCGACCTCGCCCCCATGTTGCGCCTTCCATTGCTTGAGCATGGGCGCGATGGTGCTTTTGCTGCCGGTGCCGCCTATGGCCTCACGCACGGTGTCGACGGTGGGGTTCTTGCCCGCGGCTGCCAGCTGGGCGGCCGCCTTCGCGACATGAGAGTACAGGACACCGGCTCTGGCCATGATCGATCCTTAAATAAGATAACGTGCTATGTAATACGTAATAGTATCTTAAATTACAGTTAAAGCTGATCAATGAAGGATGCACATTTAGTGCCGATAATCGAGCTTATCGACACCAATGCCGAGCCGCCGCATGCTACCCTGCCGTAATCCCAATTACGAGCCCGAGATTGAGCGACACCGCCATGGCCATACCCGCACCCGCCGACATCGGCCCTGATATCAACGATGCGTACCCGACGCCGGCGATCCATACCGGCGGCGTTACGCCAGCGCTCGCGGCTCAGCACCGTGCCGTGCTGGCCGCCGCCACGGCCGACAACACGCGGCGCGCCTACCGGTCCGCCGTCAACCACTACCTGGCGTGGGGCGGCGTACTGCCGGCGGATGAAGGTGCGATGCTCCGCTACCTGCTCGCCTACTCGATGGCCCTCAATCCGCGCACCCTGGCGCTGCGCGTCACGGCGCTATCGCAGTGGCACGTCCACCAGGGCTTCCCCGATCCCGCGTCGACGCCGACCGTGCGCAAGACCCTGACCGGGATCGCGCGTACGCATGGGCGCCCGAAGAAGAAGGCCAAGGCGCTGCCGATCGAGGACCTGGAGCGGATCGTGGCGCAGTTGGCCAGCGCCGGCACGCTCAAGGCTGCGCGTGATAACGCGCTCTTGCAGATCGGTTTTTTCGGGGGCATGCGTAGGAGCGAGCTGGTTGCGATCGAGGTCGAGCACGTCGGCTGGGTGCCGGAAGGCATAGAGATTATGTTACCTCGCTCGAAGACCGACCAGCTGGGCGAAGGGATCATCAAGGCGATCCCTTACAGCGGCGGCCCGTGCTGCCCGGCCACGGCGCTGCGCGCATGGCTTAGCGCCGGCGGCATCACGGCCGGGCCGGTGTTTCGGCCAATCAGCAAGTGGGGCGTGGTGGCCGACACCGCCCTGGGCGAGGGATCGGTCAATGATGTCCTCGCGGCGTGCGCCGCGCTGGCGGGTCTGGACTACGTGCCGGACCTGTCTAGCCACAGCCTACGGCGCGGTATGGCCACGAGCGCGCACCGTGCCGGCGCCGACTTTCGCGACATCAAGAAGCAAGGAGGCTGGCGCCACGACGGAACTGTGCAGGGCTACATCGAAGAGGCAAGCCGGTTTGAGGACAACGCGGCAGGCAGTTTGTTGCGCACGCGGGTCAAACCAGCCTGATTTGTCCTAACGGTCGATACTTTCCTTCCCCTGAATCGAAATTGAGTGCATTAGCATGCATTTTTCGAGTTCTGCGAGGCATCATGCATGCAGCACATGGCATTTTTCTGCGACCAAATGGAAAGGGAACTCTATGGAAAAGTGGATGACTTACGCCTTTGTCTCGATGTTTTTTGCAGGATTTACATCAGTAATCGCAAAGATGGGGCTCACCGGAATATCAGCGGAACTCGGCCTGACGAAAAGAACTTTGTTTGTTTGTGGCTTCGTACTCATGTTTGGCGCCTGGACTGTTCCAGTTCAGCACCTCGCCGGCGTCAACTCCCACAATCTCCTATGGCTAGGGATCTCGGGCCTATCGACTGCGTTATCTTGGATTTTTTATTACAAGGCACTGAAGGAGGGCGACGTCGCGACAGTCGCGCTGATCGATAAAGGTAGTGTGATCATCGCCATGCTATTGGCCTGGCTGTTGCTGCGAGAAGTGATTACTCTACGAATGGTTGCCGGCGCTGGCCTGATCGTGGCAGGCCTACTCGTTCTTACAAAGAGGTAACTTATCTGATCGGACCAGTTGAGAACCTGTTCCTAATGCTGCATCGTAGTAGTACCGGCGGTGCAGCGTATCTCACTATTTAACATAAATTTAACGAGATCCTAACGAAGCCTTAACGCCTCATCACGTAATCTCGTCCGCTACCTTCACTGTCCAGAGGTCAGGGCAAATTATCTATCAAACTTGAATATGACGAGATTTACGATTTCCGGAGCGATCGATACCTACGCAAAATGGTTTGCGCAACGCTTTAGCTGGACGGGACAGTATCTGCCTCTATTTCACCTTCTTCTGGCAGGCCTAGTGGTCCTATCCGCTTCCCGGCTTGGGCTCGTGATATGGCAATGGGACCGCGTATCGGCGGCGGCGATCGTCGTCAGCACTTTCGTCCAAGGCATACGCGCCGACCTGATTTTGCTGGGGTATCTCCTGGTCATTCCCTTGGCATTTGCGCCACTGTCAGCGGTTCGGAGACTGGAAAAGTGGTGGCATCTTGGGGTTGCATGGTGGGCCAGCTTTGCCTTGATCTTTATAGTGTTCATGGAGCTGGCTACCCCTCAATTCATCATGCAATTTGACGTGCGGCCAAATCGCCTTTTCATTGAATACTTGTCTTACCCCGCCGAGGTCTTCGCGACCTTGTGGAACGGCTTTCGTCTGGCAACGCTATTGAGTCTGTTCGGAACAGTAGTACTGGGATTGACGTTTCACCGGGTATTCGTGGTCTCGTCCGCATATGCGACGCGTTGGCCAGCTAAACGCCTGCTGCTCAGCTGGCCGCTAGTCGTGTTGTTAGTAGCTTTTCAAATACGTTCCACGATGGCGCACCGGCCAGCCAACCCAGCGATGTTCGCTCTCAGCGGTGACGCCTTGGTCAACTCGCTGATTATCAATTCGCCCTGGTCAGTACTTGATGCGGTGTATTCACTACGCAAAGAGGCAAACTCGTCTGAAATCTACGGCAAATTTCCGCACGATCAGGTGTTCGCCCAGGTTAAAGCAGCGCCATGGCTCAAATCTTACCAATTCCTCTCGAGCGAGCTGCCGACACTGCACAGGCAGACCCCTGCGCGACAGCGCACGCGGCCGCTCAATCTGGTAATCGTACTGGAAGAGAGCATGGGTGCCACATTCGTCGAATCGCTGGGCGGTGTGCCAGTAACTCCGGAACTGGAAAAGCTCAAGCAGGACGGCTGGTGGTTCGAGAACCTGTATGCGACAGGCACCAGGTCTGTGCGCGGCATTGAAGCGGTAATCGCCGGATACCCGCCCACGCCGGCGCGCAGTGTTGTTAAGCTATCGCTCGCCCAGCAAAACTTCTACACCTTGGCGTTAGGACTGGGGAAACAGGGATATCACACTGAATTCGTTTATGGCGGCGAAGCGCATTTCGATAACATGCGTAGCTTTTTTACCGGCAATGGATTCCAGAAGGTCGTTGACCGGCGCGACATGCGTCCCCGTTTTGAAGGAAGCTGGGGCGCTTCGGACGAAGACCTGTTTGATAAATCTCTGGAACGACTTCAACATTTACACACCGAGGGCAAACCGTTTTTCAGTGTGATTTTTACCTCCTCCAACCATGAGCCGTTCGAGTTCCCTGATGGCAAAATCACATTGCACGAACCGAACAAGCAAACGGTAAACAATGCGGTGAAATATGCTGACTATGCCCTGGGAAAATTCATCCAGGCCGCGAAAAAGCAGGCTTACTGGAACGACACGCTGTTCTTGATCGTAGCGGACCATGACAATCGGGTCTATGGCGACTCGCTGGTGCCGATAAAGAAATTTCATATTCCGGGTCTGATTCTGGGAGCGGACATGAAGCAACAAAGGATTACCACCATTGCGAGTCAGATCGATCTCGGGCCGACGCTGCTTTCGCTGATGGGGGTAACCAGCGAACACCCGATGATTGGCCGAGACCTTGCATCCGACAGCAGCAGTCCGGGGCGCGCGCTTCTGCAATTCGACAACTACTTCGCTTGGGTTGATGATGGCGGAGCCGTCATTCTGCGGCCAGGCCAGCCAGCGCTTCTCGGGGAATATGACGCTGGGAACGGCAATTTGCGGTTCGGAGCAGCCGCGCCAACGTCGACGCAGGTCGACCGTGCAATGGCTCATGTGATACTACCGTCCTTGCTGTATCGCGAGCAGCGATACAGACTGCCCCCATGAACAAATAACAAGTTTTTGTCACGCTATGATCGGTTTTCATGACTGTCCCAAATTCTAATACTGCCCACGCACCACTCACGATGCGGATTCTGGTAATTGAAGACAATGCCGACATCGTCGCCAACCTGTACGGTTACCTGGAACCGCGCGGGCATCAACTGGACTCCGCTGCTAACGCCTATGCAGGGTTGGCGTTGGCAGGCGCCCAGTCCTACGATGTGATCGTGTTGGACATTATGATGCCCGGCATGAATGGGATGGAGATGTGTCGAAAACTGCGCAACGAGTTGCTCAATTCGACACCGGTGTTGATGCTGACAGCGCGCGACACGCTGCAAGACAAGCTCACGGGATTCGACAGCGGCGCCGATGACTACCTTGTAAAGCCGTTCTCGCTAGCCGAACTGGATGTGCGATTGCAAGCGCTGGTCCGGCGCTCGCGCAACAACGTTTTGTCGAGCACAACAATGCGTGTGGGGGAGTTGGTGTTCAACACGGCCACCTATCGCGCGGCGCGCGGCGGCCGTAGTTTAAATCTGACCAAAACGGGTTTCGTTTTGTTGAAGGTGCTCATGCAGCACGCCCCACATGTTGCTACACGCGAGACGCTAGAGCATGAGATCTGGGGTGATGACCGCCCTGATAGCGACGCCCTGCGCACCCACATTCATTCGTTGCGCCAGACACTCGATAAAGACGAGAGTTACCCCATGCTTCGCACTGTGCCGGGCATAGGCTTTCAGTTGGTGACTCCTCATGATGCGCTTTGAATCGATAGGGAAGCGCATCGTCAAGGCCTACTTGCTGTTTGCCTTGGCCTTTTCGATGTTCTTCATGACGGTGGCAATCGTAGTCGTCGAAGGTATCGAGATGCACATGGTGGAACGTCGTCTTGAAGAGGTCGCGGCTTGGGCTTCGCCACGCCATGCGGGCGGCCTGCCCGTTGAGATGCCTACAAGTATTAGCTTCCACCATGGCGACGATATACCGCAATCTCTGCGCAACCTTCCAGCCGGGATTAACGATGTCGAAGCCGACGGGATCGGCCTGCACGTATTTAGTGGGCGCGACAGCGGTGGGCCTTACGTTGTGGTCGATCACCAAAGCGATTACGAAAGCGTCGAGCGGCTCGTGTACTCAATGCTCTTGCTGAGTCTGATGGGTTTCCTGGGCATGTCCGTTCTCCTTGGACGTTACATGGCACGACGGTTTGTTGATCCCATCGTGCAATTGTCGAAGGCTGTTCTCGAGCGCAAGGATGAATGGCCGCACCTAGACAGTCGGGATGAGTTGGGAATACTTGCACGCGCGTTTGCCGAACACACGGGTGAGCAGAAAGTTTTTCTTGAACGTGAACGAGCTTTTACTGGCGACGTGAGTCACGAATTGCGCACTGCATTAACAGTCATTTCAGGTGCGGCCGAACTACTGGAGCTTGATGAGCACACCAGTCCCGCGTCGCGCGCTGCGAGCGAGCGAATCAGCCGCGCCGCGCGTGAGGCCGCTGAAAGCGTCGACACCTTGCTCCAGCTGGCACGCGCACCGGAACTGATTGAATACGAATTGTTTCCGATCGAACCGATGGTCCAGGAAGAGGTGCGACGCTACCAGTCTTTGGTGGCAAATAAACCCGTACAGCTGGAATTTGCCGGCGGCAGCGACTTCGTCGTGCGGGCGCAGCCGCGCCTTGTTTCGGCGATCATCGGCAATCTGATTCGAAATGCCTGCCTGTATACGGACCATGGGGCAGTGACCGTACGGCTAGCTGATCGCAGCATCGCGGTTTGCGATAGCGGACGGGGCTTGCCCGCAGCCGTTCTTGCCATGCTTTCGAACGAGGCCATGGGTGCGCCGCTGAAAGGTTCAGACGGTACCGGCCTGGGATTGGCCCTGGTTAAACGGATATGCCGCCAACTCGGCGCCACGCTTGATTTGGCCACGCCGTCGAGCGGAGGAACTACCGTAACTGTCAATTTTCCGGAACTTTAACGTTTCCTTCACAGGCCCCTAACGTCGGCGTCATATCGCCCCATGTAGCCTACCGGCACGATACAGGAGTGGAGCGACAACCGTCGTTGCGCTGCCTGCGACGATAGGTACCCGATCGTGAAACTAGATTCGTTCAAGCGGCCAAATGCGGCATTGCTCCCCTTACTTGCGTCGGCATTTATTGTTAGTGTCTATAACCAGGCTTTCTGGAAAAGCTTTTCGAGCGCGACTGGCGGGCTAACGCTTGCAGCGTTCCCAGTTCAGGCAGGTATGTTCCTGATGCTTGTGTTGACCTTTACAGCGTCGCTGGCAACGTTGAATTTTCGTTTCAGTATTAAGCCAGTGCTGATCGGATTATTCCTGGTCACATCGCTGGCGAGCTACTTCATGAACCACTACGGTGTTGCGATCGACTGGTCAATGGTTCAGAACATTGCTGAGACCGACTCGCGCGAAAGCACTGAATTATTCAACGTTGGGATGGCCTTTTCCTTTTTGATGACGGGGGTCGTTCCGGCTGCAATCATCGCGTGGCTAAAGCCGCGTTTCCAGCCGGTCCGGCGTCAACTAGGCGTGAACTTCGCGACCGCCGGCATCGCGGTAGTCGGCGCTGGCATTTTGCTGATGCTGATGTTCAAGATCCTTGCGCCGGCACTGCGCGAACACCGTGAACTGCGGTTTTTGCTGACGCCGACCAACTACATTCAGGCCGTAAACGGATATTTCAAACGCAAGTGGAGTGTACCCGTGGTTATAGCACCGTTGGGCAAAGACGCGACGAAAGGCGTTCTTTGGCGCGGCAATACCCGCCGCACGGTTACCGTCGTCGTCGTCGGCGAGACGGCCCGCGCGGCTAATTTCTCCTTGAACGGTTACAGCCGGCTCACCAATCCAGAACTGTCTCAAGTGCCCGATTTAGTCAACTTCAAGAATATGCAGTCGTGTGGCACCGCCACCGGGATTTCACTCCCATGTCTCTTTTCGCCCCTCGGGCGCGAGAATTACAGTGCGTCAAGGGCGCAGTCCCAAGAGGGGCTGCTCGACGTTTTGCAGCACGCCGGTTTCAAGCTGCTGTGGCGCGATAATAATTCTGGCTGCAAAAGCGTTTGCGACCGCATTCCTTATGAAGACGTGTCGCAACCCATCGCGGGCGACCCCTTTTGTAATAACGAAGAATGTTTCGACGAGCGACTGCTTCGTGGCCTTCCCCAACAGATTCGAGACGGCACCGGTGACATGGTGATCGTGCTACACCAAAAAGGAAGTCATGGCCCAGCTTACTCGAAGCGCTATCCGCAGCAATTTAGTGTCTTCGGACCTGTATGCAATACGATCGAGCTCGGAAAATGCACACGGCAATCCATTGTTGACGCGTATGACAATACGATCCGATACACGGATCACGTCTTGAAGCAAGCAATTGACCTGCTTGCGCAAGCGGCGCGCGATGACGGCGTAGACACCGCTCTCATGTATTTTTCCGATCACGGTGAATCGCTGGGCGAAAACAACTTCTACCTCCACGGTGCTCCTTACGTGATTTCCCCTCCAGAGCAACGCGCCGTGCCCTTTATGCTTTGGCTCTCTGCTGGATTCCGCGAACGGTTCAAAATAGACCAGCGCTGCCTGGCTGCGCGGGTCGATCAGCCCTTCAGTCATGACAACCTTTTCCACTCGACACTGGGAATGCTCAACGTTAGCACGGCTGTGTATAACCCCCGACTGGACATCTTCAATGCGTGCCGCCATGCACCGTGATCGACTACCACGCAGGCAATGCTCTTTTGCCTCCCGTCTCATGGCCAACTCCGCTGCAACGTCGCAACAGCGTGAACGCTGGGCCCGTGCCAACGCAACAGTCGCAGTGCTTCTGCTGCTTGCGGCATTTTCTCTGATCGCAATTACGTTGTGGACTGACGTGGACGTTATGCTTGCAGACAGTGCCTTTGATAGCAGAGCTGGTATGTTCCCTCTTCGTGACGCATGGATTACCACTACGCTTAATCATGTGATCCTTAAGCGGGCATTCACTGTCCTGGCTCTGTTGATACTGTTTGCCGTTTCGTGGGACTGCTGTTCGCCACGAACTTGGAGTTGGCTGCGGCGATTCCAACTCCGCGTCATTGCTCTATCCGCCTTGATGGTACCGACAACGATCAGTCTCCTCAAGCAGGTCAGTGCTTCACACTGCCCATGGGACCTGCAGCGGTACGGCGGATCTGAGCCTTACATTAAGTTGTTTGAACTTTTGCCGGCTGGAGTAGGCCCAGGACACTGCATGCCAGCTGGCCACGCATCGAGCGCGCTGTGGATGGTCTCGCTATCTGTCCTGTTCATTCCGCATCGATTGCTTCACGCAACAATCGTGCTGGTACTTCTACTATCATTGGGAATCGGTGTCGGGTGGATGCAGCAGCTGCGCGGAGCGCATTTCCTTACCCACACGTTGTGGTCTGCATGGATCGCACTGTTGATCGTTTTCCTTATAACTACCTGCCTCGATCGCTGGCCACGACGTGAGCTGGCCACGTACCGCCAGCGCTGAGATTAAGATCACTTCATCGACTGGACCTTCATGTTCAATTTTGTTATCGACCTCATTTCACGAATCGGCTACTTTGGCGTTTTCCTTCTGATGGCAGCAGAAAATATTTTCCCTCCCATACCCTCCGAAATTATCATGCCCTTCGCAGGTTTCGTGGTGTCTAAGGGGGAGTTAAACTTCGCCATCGTACTGTTGGCTGGAACTGCCGGTTCCGTTGCTGGGGCGTTGCCGTGGTATTTCGCCGGGAAGTGGCTGGGCAAGGAGAGGTTGGAACGACTAGCAAAAAACCACGGACGCTGGCTCACCGTTTCGCCGGAAGAAATTGGGAAATCTGTCGATGCATTCAATCGCCACGGGAAGAAGGCCGTTTTATTCGGCCGGCTCATTCCAGCAGTGCGCACGCTCATTTCTGTACCCGCCGGAATCGTCGAGATGAAATTGTCGATTTTTTTAGCATACACAACAGCTGGCTCCCTGGTATGGACGGGCGTATTGGCTTGGGCTGGCTTTCTGTTGGAGAAGAACTACACAACCGTTGGCAAGTACATAGACCCAACGTCAAAAGCAATCGTAGCAACAATATTTGTGGTCTATGTCTACCGTGTCGTCACGCACCGGAAATAAAATTACACGACAATAGGGCACCTCGAAAAACCCTCCCGAATCTGTCATGATGCTGTCGCCTCGAACCTGACGTAAATTTT
>NZ_JBHSMS010000083.1:0-10093 GCF_042656795.1 Massilia jejuensis
TTTTCTCCGCCCCCTCTACGATGTCGATGAATGAGATGACGCGACAACTATCCTGACACAGGGGGGCATGTCGGATCGTCAATGTGCGGCGTTGCAGTCTACCCGATCGGAGCAACCGCTCGGCCAACGCGACATATATGGACGTCCGCAGTTTGCCAAGCAGAGAATGGATGACAGCGAGTAGGAAAGGTTGCGCCCATATATCCGGACTTTGTTGAGGCCGTCGCCTCTGTTCCTGATGGAATACGCTGGTCGAGACCTTATCAGAACCGCGCGCTCGAAGCGCATGTCGCGTTGCAGGTTTGCTCAACCACGGTCTTACCTATTTTGCCATCACTTCGTTCCTGCCTGTACAACCTGAGAGATACTCCTGTTTCGTACTGATCGTTAGCTCCAGTTTCCGGCGTGTGCTCTGCCGTGCCGGTTATGCGCTGGCTGGCGCGTAACCGGCACGGAAGCGCTGATCGCTGCGGGTCAGCAGTGCCCATACGATCCGGGCATTTTTGTTCGCCAGAGCCACCGCGGCGATATTCTTGTTGCGTCGGTCAAGTAGGCGCCTGAGCCAGGCAGCCGCAGGCTTGTCTTGCGCGCATCGGATCACTGCTCGGGCTCCGTGGATCAGCAGTGTTCGCAGATACGTGTCCCCTCGCTTACTGATGCCCAGCAAAACCGATTTGCCACCGCTGGAGTGCTGTCTTGGCACCAGACCCAGCCATGCTGCCAGCTGCCGACCGTTCCTGAAGTTCTTCGCGTCACCAACTGATGCGACCAAGGCCGTAGCTGTAATCGGGCCAATACCAGGGACTTCTGCCAGCTTGCGGCTCAGGTCCGATTCGCGATGCCAGTGCGTGATCTTAGCTTCCAGTTCGTCGACTTGCTTGTCCAGCTCCTTCAAGTGCGTGTACAGCCGCTGTAACAATAGTCGGAAACTGTCAGGCAACTCCGGCTGTTCGATCAGCTGCGGCACGCGCTAGGCAATGTGAGTTATCCCCTGTGGAATCACAACGCCAAACTCGGCAAGCAAGCCGCGAATTTGGTTCGCCTGCGCAGTACGTGCCTTCACGAAACTCTGGCGCACCCCGGTGTACGGACAGGATAGCTTGCTGCTCGTCGGTCTTGATCGGTACAAAGCGCATGTTGGGCCGGGTCACGGCCTCACAGATGGCCTCGGCATCAGCTGCGTCATTCTTGTTCGTCTTGACATAAGGTTTGACGAACTGTGGCGCCATCAGCTTGACGACATGCCCCATGGCCTGGAGCTTGCGTGCCCAGTGGTGTGCGCTGCCGCAGGCCTCCATCCCAATCAGGCACGGCGGCAAATTCACAAAGAACTCCAACACATGGGACCGGTTCAGCTTCTTGCACAATACTGCCTTGCCCTGCGCATCCACCCCATGAACCTGGAACACCTGTTTTGCCAAATCCATGCCAACTGTAGTGATCTTCATGATGGTCGCTCCTTTCGATGACGAAGTGAAATCACTTCTCATTGTGGCACTTGCATGCCATTTTGAAAGCGGACGTCCATCCCATTAGAACCACATAGATCGCCCACTGCCGGCCTGCCTGCAATCTGTGTGGGCTTCAAACACCCAACGCCGGCAGCGTCTGTGCGAACTGCGAGACGCCGTCGAGGTTGAACAGCTCGACCTTCATCGCTTTAGTCCGCGGGTCAATGTTAACTTCACCAAAGAACTGATAGCCAGCAAACGGCGAGGAGTTCTGGATCAGCGGGCTTTTCGAGAATACCGCGGTGGGGCCGAAGGTTTTGTCGAGCACGCCCGGGCTGAAGGCGCCGGCATTCATCGGCCCGGCGACGAATTCCCAGAATGGGGAAAAGTTCGTGAACCGAGCCTGAGCGGGATCGTAATAGTGGGCGGCGCAGTAGTGAACGTCGGTGGTGATCCAGACAACGTTGGGGACCACCTTGATACTGCTGAGCAGGCGGGCCATCTCAAGTTCGCGTCCGAGTGGAACACCGTCGTTGGCGTTGGCGAGTGCTTCCCATAAGGCTTCACCCTGGGCGTTCTTGCCATCGCCGACGTTCAGCCCGATGGGCATGTCGGCGGAGATGACTTTCCAAGTTGCGGTCGAGGCTTTCAGCCCAGCGATCAACCATTCCACCTGTTCACGACCCAGGAATGCCGAACTGGCGTCTTCTGCGGTTTGCAGGTTAGTGCTGTTCGGACCACGGTAGGTGCGCATGTCCACGACGAATACGTCCAGCAGCGGGCCGTGCGAGATGGTACGATAAAGGCGCTGCGGTTCGCTTTGCTTGTAGTAGCGCATGGGCGCATATTCGAGGAAGGCGCGACGGCCGCGGGTGGTGAGGGAGGCAATGCTTTTTTCAGTGTAACGCGCGTCGGCCGATAAATCCTTGGCGGCGCTGTAGTTATTCGTCACTTCGTGATCGTCCCATTGCCAGACCTGTGGCACTTGGGCGGCGAACTTGCGGAAGTTCGCATCCATCATGTTGTAGGCATGGCGCCCGCGGTATTCCTTCAGCGTTTCCGCGACCTTGCTGACTTCTTCCGTGACCAGATTGCGCCAAACCTGACCGTTTTCCGCCGTTACCTGGGCCAAGATCGGGCCGTCGGCATAAATCGTGTCACCGTTGTGAATGAAAAAGTCCGGGTCGCGCAAACGCATCGTTTCATAGATTTTCATGCCGCCAAAATCGGTGTTAATGCCCCAGCCCTGGCCGCACTGATCGCCGCTCCAGTGAAAACGCACAGCCCGGGTTCCATCGGCAGGCGGCGTGGTCCTGAACTGACCTAAGATGGTTTCGCTTTCGATTTTCGAATTGTTAGGATCCACATACCGCACGCGCACGAATACCGTTTGGCCGGCGGGCAAGCCACTCAAGTCAACTCGGGTCGTGAAATCGGTGGCTTCGCTGGCATTAGGGCCAACGATACGACTGGCGTTGTTGAAACGGTCGCTGGTATCGTATTCGACAATCATTTGCGCATTGCGGTCGCTCCGGCTCCAGATGATCGCCCGATTATCCGTAATGTCGCCGAACTGTATTCCTGACGGCATCTTGGGCCGTTCATTCTCACTTACACCGATTGCCGTATGGTTGCTGCTACCGCCGCAACCCCCAAGCAGCAGCGAGCCGCCCAATGCCGAACTGCCAACCACTACCCCACCTTGGGACAGAAAACTGCGACGCGAAATCAATGAGGTCATGCTGGCTCCGTTCATTTGAAAGCAGCCCAGCTTAGTTTTTCAATATGACGTAACGATGAAATCGTTACGGAAGGGGGCGAGAGGGCAGGTGGTTTTAAGCGAGCGCCTTATCTGCCGACCGTCCGGTACTGACCCGAAGGAGAGCTTTGAAGGGTACTGTCAAGTTGTTGAGCCGCCGAGACGAGTTTCAGAATCCGGGGCAAAATGGCCTCGTCTGGTGTAGCAAATGTCGCACATTAAACGTCTTTCGCTACATCGGTGACCTCATTCCAGAGTGAAAACGCTGTAGTACGGACGGTATCGTCAAGTTGCCGGAGTCCGCCGCCGCCCCCTAAAATGGGGGATGGCCAACACTCCACTTTACCGCGGCTTCCGCTACCCTCGTGAGATCATCAGCCACGTAGTGTGGCTTTACTTCCGGTTCTCGCTGAGCTTTCGGGACATTGAGGAACTGATGGCCAGCCGAGGCGTCATCGTTACCTATGAGACGATCCGGCAATGGACGCTGCGATTCGGCCAGCAATTTGCCAATGAGCTGCGCCGACGTCAGCCACGACGGGGCGATAAATGGGCACTGTCAAGTTGTTAAACCGACGGGACGAGTTTCAGAGTCCGGGGCGAAATGGCCACGGCTCGTATAAAAATGTCGCAGATTAAGCGTTTCGCGCTACATCGGTGACCTCGTTCCAGAGAGAAAACGCTTGAGTACGGACGTGCTAGTACTGCTGGGCCGACAGGCGATTTCGCTGGCACCGGAAGACGTTGTTGATGGGCCCGTGTGCCGACAGGAAGCGCTGCGCATGCCTGAGTGACTTGTAACGACGCATTTGCCGTTCTCGCTGCCGCGTCGGTTGGTGCAATAGCTCGGCACGGTTGTTCAGTCCTTTGTGCTGGACGATGTTCAACGCCCGGCATGATCTGGATCTTGTCAGCGGCGTAACTCTTGAGCTTGTCAGTAATCAGAACCCGTGGCGCATAGCGCAAACCCTTGAGAAGCTTGCAGAAGAATCGTTTAGCCGCCTGTCGGTTGTGCGTAAGCGGCCAGCGGCCCCACCTTCCCCCGCCGCTTATATGCCGGTAGAGTTTGCGAACGGTAGTAGCGAGTCGATCCTGCTGTTGGGGCAGGTCGGCAGTTTTTCCAGGGTGCCAGCCAGCCAGCGTGCCCGGTCAAGTCCGTTGAGCTTGGCGGTGGCAAACAGGCCCTGGATGGCAGCGGCGCGGCGGCCAGCCCGTTCCGAGCCGGCGAACAGCCAGTTCTTCTTGCCGATGGCGATGGGACGGATGGCGTTCTCGACCGGGTTGTTGTCGATCGGCAGACTGCCAGAACCGGCGTAACGCTGCAGTGCCGGCCAGCGCTTGAGTGCATAGTCGATTGCCTTGGCCGTGCCGCTGCCGACGGCCACCGTGCGCTGGCTGGCCAGGAGCCAGGCGTGCAGTTCGTTCAGCGCCGGCACCGCCAGTTGCTCGCGTAACAGCATGCGCTGCGGCGGGTCCAGTCCGGCGCCCTGCTGTTCGATCACGTACAGCTTGGCGATGCGATGCAGCGCCTGCTCGGCGACGGGACTGCCGCCAGCGGCATGCACATCGAAGAATTTACGGCGGATGTGGGCCAGACAGGCCAACTCGGTGGGGCCGTCGGCGAACATGGCCTTGTAGCCGGCGTAATCGTCCACCATCAGGTGGCCGCGCCACCCATGCAGGAACGCGCGCGCGTGGGCGCCGGCGCGGCTGGTCTGGTAGTCGAACACGACAATCGGCGGACCGTCGTCATGTACGCCGGAACGATAGGCCCACAGGTAGGCGTGACGTGTCTTGCCGCTGCCAGGATCGAGCTGGCGCACCGGCGTTTCATCGGCATGCAGGCAATCGTGTTGGCGCAGCAGTTCAGCCAGCCGGTCGGCCAGCGGCTGCAGGGCCACGCCGATGCGGCCGATCCAGTCGGCCAGGGTCGAACGGGCCAGCGGCACGCCCTGGCGCGTTGCGATCTGTTCGATCCGGTACAGCGGCAGATGGTCAAGGTACTTGCAAGCGGCGACCCAGGCCAGCAGGCCTACGGCTGCCATGCCGCCATCAATCACGGCCGCCGGGACCGGTGCCGCGACCACTGTCTCGCACGGGCGGCAGGCGTACTGGGGACGAATGTGGCGGTGTACGAAGAAGCGCGCTGGCTCCACGTCCAGTTGCTCGCTGACGTCTTCACCAATCTTGACGAGCGTAGCGCCGCATTGGCCGCACTGGCACGCCTGCGGCTCATGGCGGTGCTCGATGCGCGGCAGTTCTGGCGGCAACGCCTGGCGTCCGGCACGTTTGCGTGGCGGCTTGACGGGTGCTTCGCTGCGCAGTTCCTCATCAATGGCCGCGAGGTCCATATCGACGGTCTCGTCGAACAGCAGGCGCTGTTCGCCGACCAGTGCTTCGCTGGCCTTGCCGAATCGCACGCGTTTGTAATAGGCCAGCTCGAACGTCAGCGCCTTGATCTTGAAGTCCTTTTCGGCCAGCACTGCATCTTGCCGCTCCAGCCTGGCCTGTTGCTGTTCGATCAGCGCCTGCACCTGCGCCAGTGCGACTGGGCTGAGGTCGATGCGGGCAAGTTCGTCGAGCAGGTTCATGCTGTGCAGTTTACCGGTCCCGACCGACGTTTACAAGCGCAACAGCTTACGTCCTCACAAACACCACTGCGCTGGCGCAGGCGCCGACAGGCGCTGCCAGTCCACGCCGGCGATCAGCCATTGCCATTGCTCAGCGCTTATGTGCCAGCACGCCTCACCTGGCTGCGGCCAGATGAACTGACCACGGTGCAGCCGGCGCAGACACATCCAGACGCCCGTGCCATCCCAGCACACCAACTTCAGGCGGGTGCGGCGACATTGGCAAACACATAGGCAGTGCCGTCGCACGGCGGGCGGCCCAACGCCTGCTGGACGTGCAATGACAGCCCGTCAATTCCGGTGCGCATGTCCACTGCTGCAGTGGCAAGCCAGATCGCTTGCGCGGAAACTTCCATCACAGCGCCCGCAGCATGTCGGCGAGCCAGCTGGCCGGCACGTCACGGGGCAACGTCAAGGTCCAGCCATGCTCGCTACGCAGACTGATGGTGCCAGGGGCGACGGCCGCCATCACGCGCACAGGGACTAACCCCGGCGACGGCTGCACCACGGCCAAACGCCGCGACCAGTAGCTGATCTGTTTCTGGGGAAAATCCATGCTCAAGCGCGAAGGCGCGCTGGGACAGGCCGCTGGCCCGCCACTGAGTAATGCGTTCCCGCCACTCCTTTTCTTGCTCCACATTCGCCACCATTTTTCTCCTCAATGATCGAAGAAAGCAGTGTGGCTACCATGATCAGGCATTCATAGGTGGATGGGCTGGACGCTTACCGTCTTCGTGCGAGAACCGGATCATATCGAGACCGGTGACTTTGTCGCCGCGGGCGCAGTTGGGGCGCGAGAGACCGGCCAAGCCAGCCGGATGATCCGGTCAGAAGTATGTGCATCGTTAATGATCGTTGGCTGATCGCGAAGATGAGGTTGACAGATGAGTGGCGCTCACGGGCCACCCATTCTGAGGTAGAACAGCGGATCCCCGGCTTGCGCGCCGCCTGGGCGGCAAGAAGGATCGAAATCCGTACGCCAAATGCGTGATGAAGGCCGATACCAACCGGTCACGGCACCTTGTTCTAGCTGAGCATTATGTCGCGGACGTCGTGTAGGGCAGAGGCGAAACTTTCGCTCGCCTGTTGAAGGACGTCGTATGATTTGAGATCCCCGAACGAGAGCTGGGCCAGTGCCTCAATGGCTGCGAGCGGACGCTGCTGATGCTGGAATTGACCGAAGACAAACGTTGGCTTGAGACCACCCACTGCTTCGGCCTGCGAGCTGACATAGCCCGTCGCACGAAGCGTTTTGCTCTCATCGTCGATGAAAGCAATTACTTTCCAGAACTGCAGCGGTATCTTCATGTCGAACATTTCTGGATCTGAATCGTCAAAGATCGGGCCCGTGAAGACACTGATGCGCATATTGTCCTTGTCGCAGTTCTTCAGCACATAGTCTTCGATCTTTCCCCATAGCCCGCCGTTGAAGCTTTGAACCTGGGGCGCCGCATTGGTCGCATGGAAGGTATCTTGGTCTGCTAACGCTGCGACCTTTTTGCCGCCCCAGTCGGGGTCCTGGCGTCTGGTCATGTGCCCGCGGCTGAAGTAGCCGTCCTTCTGGTTACCGTAGGGTCCCTCGAGCTCCTGATATTCCTTCGAGATCCTAGGGTCGTACTTCCAGTCATCGTTTCGCTTCACATTCACCCAACTAGCGCCGTCGATATTGCAGGCGCTGAACATTGGCATACGACGGGACATGGACACAACTGTCGAGAAGTGCACGTAGTCGAGTACATGCGTGCGCTTTCCCTTCCATTCGTAAGATGCTACGTCCGCAAGTCGTGCCGTGCTCAGTACCGGCAATTGGATAGCCGTCTCGCTATTGATGAAGCCCACGTCGTATCCAGTGCGATCCTCGTACTCCTCAGGAGGACTAATCGTCTTCCTGACGCGCTCGGGCTCAAGTTCTGAGGAAGGATTGAATCGATAGCGCGGCGTGAACTCTTTGGACGTCATCATATCTCCAGGCGAAAAAAAGCCCGGACACTGCCGGGCGGTGAGGGGCTAAGCTATGTTGACAATACGTTTGCGGGGCGGTCCGACGGAAGCTTGTGCTACCGGGCTCAACGACCATCCGCTGAACTTCTTTGCAACCTTGGCGAGTTCCACCTTGCTGCCGTCCACGAGAAGCGTCCCAGGCATGCGATCGAGCACCTGCGCATTGCCCAGCGAGGAGACAAGCTCACGCTCCTCCTTCTTAGGCGGGTCATTAACACCCAGGTAGCTTAAGACGTAGCGGCTCATGATAGGTCCATGTTACACCAAAATTCCGCTGCCTTCAAAAGTCTTCGCAAACCCTAGTGTCTGCGCTTTGCGCAGGGTCATCGTGATGATCGCATCCGACCTTTTTTGCGTCCTCTTCATGTTCAAGATTTTCTTGTTCTTACCGAGGAACTTCGCGATCATTCCTGTCATCGCCGGGCAAGCCATCGAGGTGCCGTCCATCGCGGCATAACCGTTGTTCATGGTAGAGACCACCCCTACCCCAGGGCCAATGAGTCCTACTTGGAAACCGAGGTTGCTGAACTCCGCGAAGTAGTTATCCATGTCGGTACCGTGCGGTTTGACTTCGCCGAGTTTTTGAATTGCACGCATGGGATAGGTGCCTTTCCGACCCAGTGCTGTCACACTGAGCACCTGGCTATACGCTGCAGGGTAGCGAACCGCCTGTCGGCCGTCATTGCCTGCAGCCGCAATGCACACCACGCCATTGGCACGAGCATAGCGGATTTGACGCAGAATCTCGTTGACATCTGTCTTTGTCCCGAGGGAGAGATTGATCAAATCACAACCGTCCTCGACAGCGCGCCGGATCGCTTTAGCGATGCTGAAGCTGTCTGCCGTCTTCGCCCTTGGTTTAAAGACCTTATAGACGCGCAGCTCTACACCCGGGGCGATACCTCGAGCTGCCGTGCCCGTAGGGCCGCGTCCGGCGATGATGCCGCAAACGTGCGTTCCGTGTCCGAGTTGGTCACCAACGTTCGTCGGTAACTGGTTGGGCACCACATTCACCGCTGAAGTAATCATGAGATCAGTGTGTGGATTGACACCAGTATCGATGACCCCAACGACCACTCCCATGCCATCCTTGTCCGAGCCACGCATATTGTAGGCGTCACGCGCGTCCATTGCCCCCAAATCGATTGGGTCGCATAACAAATCAAGACTGCCGTTGCTGAGAGGAACCCGGCGCTTGAATGTGCCCCAAAAACCAAAGGGAGGGTCAGTCTCGACCACGTCCAGAATGGTAGTACTCGACGGTAAAAGTACTTTTACCTCGCCGTTCTTGTCAGTCACGCCTTGCACCCCGGTGAGCGCCGAACGGTCCGTGAAAGCATAGACCGCCACGCCGACGAGCGGTGCCTTGTTTTTCTTGGACAAAACCCGAATCGTGAACGGTGTCCTGCCGCCTGCGGCGGAGGCCCCAAGCGGAGGCGTCACGGCCAGCGACCGGACCCATAGTGGTTCCAGCTCGACGACTTCAACAAGGCGCAGTCCTGGCTGTTCCTGTGCAATTAACTGCACCTCATCGGCGTTGAGATTAACAAGAAGTGAGTCGTTTGGCGCCACTTCGTCGAGAACCGTAATCCCGGCGGTCAATCCGCGCCTTGTGGGCCGTTTATCCAATCTAGTGGCACGCTTCGCCGTTGGAGATACGAGCAGCTTGCGAGTGGACTTCAAGAACGACACCGAGGTGCCTGGCTCTTCAATGTTGAAGAGATTCGTGTCTGGCATGAGAACGTACTGCTTTTTCTTCGCGTTGGTTGCCATGTCTTCCAATATCTCAAAGTCGGGATGAGCAAACATGCGTGGGCCGTACGAAACGCAATGCAACCAAAAAAATACAGACCTTCGCACGAGGTGTTATCAAATAATAATTCAAAAGAATAGGGCGTGTTCAAGTATTTGTGGTGCGCAATGATTAACATCGTTGCTCTAGCGCACCCTTCCCCAGCTACTGAAATTCGATGCTTACAGTTTGCATGTCAGCGCAACTATACGTCCGACTTTTGTTCGTGCAGCCGGCCATATCCAGCCTTGATTCGGTCAGATAGGTCATTTATTTCGCCACTACACTGTAAGCGGCCAGCGGCCCCACCTTCCCCCGCCGCTTATATGCCGGTAGAGTTTGCGAACGGTAGTAGCGAGTCGATCCTGCTGTTGGGGCAGGTCGGCAGTTTTTCCGGCTCTGTCGCATTGTTGAGCTGGCGACGAATTTTCTCGAGCATAGCGTGACCTCAGCTTACGCT
>NZ_JBHSMS010000084.1:0-1982 GCF_042656795.1 Massilia jejuensis
GGCGAAGACGTCACGATCACGCCGCTGCCGCTGTTCCACATGAACGCCATGTGCGTGGGCGTGCTGTCGAACATCATGGTGGGCGCGCGCGTGGCCATTGTTCCGCGCTTCTCGGTCTCGAATTTCTGGCCGGAGGTCGAGCGCAGCGGCGCCACCATTGCCTCGATCCTCGGCGGCATGGGCGGCCTGCTGGCGCAAGCACCCGACAGCGAGGCGATGCGGCGCTGCGTCGGCCAGATCCATACCGTGCGCGGTAATCCGTTTACGGAAGAAACCAAGCAGGTCTGGCGCGAGCGTTTCGGCGCTCGCCAGGTCGGCGGCAATGGTTACGGGCTGACCGAGGCGAGCGTCATCACTTCGCTCGCAGGGAGCGAGTATGCGGCGCCCGGCTCGTCCGGCAAGCGCATCCCTGACTTCGACGTGCGCATCGTCGACGACCTCGACCGCGAACTGCCCGCCAACACACCCGGCGAAATCGTCATGCGTCCGCTGCGGCCCGACATCATGTTCATGGGCTACTGGGGACGTCCGGCGGACACCATGAAGGTGATGCGCAATATGTGGTTCCACAGCGGCGACATCGGCCGGTTCGACGAGGACGGCTTCTTCTACTTCGTCGACCGCAAAAAGGATTACCTGCGCCGGCGCGGCGAGAACATTTCCAGTTTCGAAATGGAGACGGCATTCGCCATCCATCCCGACATCGAGGAAGTCGCGGTGCATGCGGTCCCGTCCGAGCGCGGCGAGGACGACGTCAAGGTCACGGCCATCCTCAAGCCCGGTTGCGTCTTGCAGCCGGAAGCGCTGTTCCACTGGGCGGTCGATGCGGTGCCCTACTACGCCCTGCCCCGCTACATCGAGTTTCGCGATGCGATGCCGAAGAATCCCCAGGGCCGCGTCCTGAAATACCAGCTGCGCGAGGAAGGCTGCACCTCTACAACCTGGGACCTGGAGCGCACCGACATCAAGGTCAGCAAGCGCTGACCGCGCCGATTTTTTATTCATACTGGAGACACCGGCATGACGATACTGACCCACGTTACCCTGGGCACGACGGACCTGGATCGCGCCAAGACCTTCTACGACTACGTGCTCGAGCCGCTCGGTTACGCGCGCCTGCTCGGCGCCGGCGGCCGCATTTGCGGCTGGGGCATCGGCGCCGCGCAATTCATGGTCGGCTACCCGCGCAACGGCGAGCCTGCCACAGCCGGCAACGGCTTCACCATCGGCCTGGCCGCGCCGAGCCGTGCGGCGATCGATGAATTCCACCGCCGTGCCCTCGAACTGGGTGGGCTCGACGAAGGCGCGCCGGGCCCACGGCCGGTCGCCCCCAACGCCTACGCCGCGTATATTCGCGATCCGGACGGCAACAAGCTTGCCGCCTCCTGCCGCACACCGGAATAAACCGGGCCGTGGCCGCGGTCCTCGATCCCGGCCCCCGCCGCCCTCGCATCGCTTGCCACACCCGCCCGGCCAGCACCCCATGTGCCTGGCCCGGGCGGTTTCGTCTTACCCATAAAAATACGGAGACCATGCATGACCCAATTTGCGAAAGCAGGACTGCTCGCGGGCAGCTGCGCGATGACGATGATCAGCGGTGCGGCCTGTGCCACGGCGCCCACGGAGGCGGCAGAACAGCAAGCGGGCGCCGTGCAGGCCGAGGCGGAAGCGCCGATAGCCAAGGTGGTGGTGACCGCCCAGCGGCGCGAGCAGGCGCTGCAGGACGTGCCGGCGGCGGTCACCGCCATCGGCGCGGCCGAACTGGCCAACAAGCAGATCGTCGACGTCAAGGCGCTCAGTGCGAACGCGCCTTCGCTCCTGATTGTCGATACCCCGGTCGGCAAGAACAACATGATCATCGGCATGCGCGGCATCACGCCGACCTCGATTTCCTCGAACAACGATCCCACCGTCGGAATCTATGTCAACGGCGTCTACTATGCGCGCACGGCCGGCGCCAACGCGGCGCTGGTCGACATGGA
>NZ_JBHSMS010000085.1:0-3678 GCF_042656795.1 Massilia jejuensis
GACCTCCTGCTCGACCTGACCTGGGACCGCTTCCGCAGCGACGCCGCTTCCCAGGTCTGGATCGTTAATTACTTCGATCCCGCCATCGCCGCCGCCGCGTTGGCGCCGATCGCACAGTACAGGCAAGCCGGCGGCTATACCAGCCATGCCGGGTTCAATCCCGCCAACACCGCCGATGTCGACAACGCGACCGCCACGCTGCGCTGGAATACCGGCCCCGCGACCTTCAAGTCGATCAGCGCCTACCGCCACCTCGACACGGTGAGCGGCTATGACCTGGACGCCACGCCAGTCTTCGTCAACCAGCTGCAGCGCTACGGCGTCAGCGGCCACCAGTTCACGCAGGAACTACAGGTGTACGGCAGCGCCTTCTCCGACCGCCTGGACTGGATTGCGGGCGCCTACTACTTTACCGAATCGCTGCGCGACAGCAGCCTGGTGACCACGCCGTCCGGCGCCACGACGCTCGGGCGCCTCAACGAATTCGACTCCGAGCAGACCTCGAGCAGCATCTTCGGCCAGCTGACCTATGCCATCCTGCCGAACCTGCGCGCGACGGCGGGTGCGCGCCTGGTGAAGGACAAGCGCGACGTCGACTATTACGTCCCACGCTATACCAGGGAAACCGGCGCGCAGCTGGCCGGCGCCGCGGGCTGCGCGCTGGCCGCGGCGGGGCTCGACCAGGGTGGCTGCCATTACGTGCCGCCGGCAATCCGTTCGGACTACACCCCCTGGACGCTCGGGCTCGATTACAAGTTCGGCGACGGCACCCTCGTCTATGGCAAGGTGTCGCGCGGGTTCCGCTCGGGCGGCTTCCAGCCCGCCGGCGGGACCAGCCGCTTTGCCTATACGCCCTTCGACAAGGAACAGGTCGTGTCGTACGAGGCGGGATCGAAAATGGAGCTGTTCGAGCGCAGGCTGCGCCTGAACCTGGCCACCTATCTCGCCAAATACGGCGACATCCAGCAAATCGCACCGCATCTTCCACCCGGCAGCAGCACGACCGTCAGTTCGGTGATCAACGCCGGCGACGCCACGGTCAAGGGGCTGGAACTGGATGCCGAACTGCGCCTCGGCCAGCTGAACCTGACCGCCGGCATCGGCCTCACCGACCCCGAGTTCGACAACGGTCCGTTCCAGGGCCTGGACTTCGTCACCACCGCGAAACAGACCTATTCCCTCGGCGCCGACTATCCGC
Source organism: Massilia jejuensis (assembly GCF_042656795.1). Taxonomy (NCBI): domain Bacteria; kingdom Pseudomonadati; phylum Pseudomonadota; class Betaproteobacteria; order Burkholderiales; family Oxalobacteraceae; genus Massilia; species Massilia jejuensis. The sequence continues at coordinate 1,199 of NZ_JBHSMS010000085.1, forward strand.
TGGCGACGCCGCTCGGGCGCCTCGACCTGCACCTCGACTATAACTGGCGTTCCGAGGTCATGTTCTTTCAGCCGGTGAATACGAACGCCCTGCCCTTCCGTCCTTTGAATGCGGGGCAGATCGCATCGAATACCCAGGCCGGTTATGGCTTGCTGAATGCGCTGTTCACCTTGAACCTGCCGGACACCAGGACCCGCGTCTCGCTGTGGGGCAAGAACCTGGGTGGGAAGTACTACTGGGCGCGGTCGAATTCGTTCTTCTTGCAGGGATATAACAACCAGACGCCTGGCGACCCGCGCACCTTCGGCATCAACGTCGACTACCGTTTCTGATCCCACTTTCACCGACGACCAAGACCATGGACAATCTCCCAGCCCAGCGGCTCGACGCGCCCTATCCGAGCCTGCGATATGCCGGTTACGTGATCGCCGTACTGTTCCTGATCACCCTGTTCTCGCAGCTGGACCGCCAACTGCCGGCCTTGCTGGTGCGGCCGATCCGCGCCGAGTTCGCCATCTCGGATACGGCGTTCAGCCTGCTGCAGGGCTATGCGTTCTCGATCTGCTACACCCTGATGGGCCTGCCGCTCGGGCGCATGGTCGACCGCAGGACACGGCGCAACCTGATCTTCTGGGGCATGCTGTTCTGGACGGCGATGACGGCGGCCTCCGCCTTTGCCAGTTCGTACACGATGCTCTTCATTGCCCGCATGGGGGTCGGCGTCGGCGAGGCGGTGCTGGCGCCGGCGGCCTACTCGATGATCGCGGACTACGTCGCCCCCGAACGCCGCGGGCGCGCCATGGCGTTTTATTACACCTCGCTGGCGGTGGGGTCGGGGGCGTCGATGCTGCTCGGCGGCTGGCTGCTCGGGGCCATCCCGAAGGAAGGGATGGACCTGCCATTATTCGGCCTGCTGCCGGCCTGGCGCATCTGCTTCCTTGCCGCCGCGGCGCCCGGAATCGGCCTGGCCCTGTTGCTGCTGACCGTACGCGAACCCATGCGTCGCGAACTGAGTGCAAAGGCCGCGGCCTGCTCGGTCGGGGAATTCATCGCCTTCCTCAAGCAGCACCGCCGGACCTTTGCGCGCCTGCTGACCTACCCGGCGCTGCTCGCCATGATCGGCTACGGGATGCTGTCGTGGGCGCCGGCGCTGTTCGAGCGGCGCTTCGACATGCCGATCAGCCGCGCGGGCATCATTCTCGGCCTGATCATCGCCGCGGCCGGCCTGAGCGGAACCCTGTTCAGCGGCTTCCTGAGCGACCGCTGGCTGCGCATGAATGTCGACGCCGCGCGCTTTCGCGTGTCGCTGGTCGGCACCGTGGTCTGCGCGCCGATGGCGGTGCTGTGGCCGCTGGCCGATAACGCGACTGCGGCATTTGTCATGCTTGGTGTTTCCGTGTTTGGCTTGAGCATCTCGCAGGCCGCGGCGCCGGCGTGCATCCAGGAAGTGTGTCCGAACAATATGCGGGGCCAGGCGATTTCAGTGTACTTGCTGATCGCGGGATTGCTGGGTATCGGGCTGGGGCCGACGCTCGTTGCCCTGGTGTCGGACCACGTCTTTCATGGCGGCACCAAGCTCCATTACGCTATCAGCGTGACCGTGCTGCCGACTGCGCTGGTGGCGATCTGGCTCTGCTGGTCGGGACTGAAGCCGTTTGCGGCGACGCGCAGGATGGTCAGGACCGGCACCGAATGAAGATTTGATCCGGGCTCGAGAAGGTGTCGACTTCCCAATTACGGAACGCTTTGCGCGCGGGCTCTTGAAACCAATGGCAAAGACAACTTGCATCCAGTCCCGCTGGGTGCGCCGCAAGGAAGCGCGACCACACGAGCTGCTCGTCTCAGCGCTCGCACTGTTTGTCGAACAGGGCTAAGCGTCAACGCGCCTGGAGGATATCGCACGCCGAGCCGGCGTCTCCAAACCCACCATGTACCTGTATTTCAAGGAAGAACTCTTCAGGACAGTTGTGCGCGGCAGTGCCGTTCCCGTCATTGCCGAGATTGAGACCTTGCTTGCCGCGTTCGAAGGGGATAGCGCCGAGCTCATGCGGAGGGTGATGCTATGGTGGGTCCATGCCGGTGCCAAGAAAGACGCCGGCCTGATCAGAGTCATCACGGCGGAAGCTAATAATTTCCCGGAACTAGCCACGGTCTACCGGGCCGAAGTGATCGGCCGGGATATGCGACTGATTGCGAATGTGCTCGAGCATGGAATCGCTCGAAAACGAGTTCCGGCAAGTCGACCTTGTCCTTGCCACCGAAGTGATCACTTCGGCCATGCTCATGTTGACTATGTGGACCAACGCGGTTCAGCCATCGTGTCATCTCGTGCCTGATCCTGTGATGTTCCTTGAAACACTTGTCGATCTGATGTTAGCTGCGCTGTTTCCAAGATAAAAACTCTACGAACCGCTTGTGATCTAAGAGCGTAACTGCGCTGCTGTGTCATGTTAATGACAAGACTAAGTCAGACATTATTC
>NZ_JBHSMS010000086.1:0-1984 GCF_042656795.1 Massilia jejuensis
GGCGAAGACGTCACGATCACGCCGCTGCCGCTGTTCCACATGAACGCCATGTGCGTGGGCGTGCTATCGAACATCATGGTGGGCGCGCGCGTGGCCATTGTTCCGCGCTTCTCGGTCTCGAATTTCTGGCCGGAGGTCGAGCGCAGCGGCGCCACCATCGCCTCGATCCTCGGCGGCATGGGCGGCCTGCTGGCGCAAGCACCTGAGAGCGAGGCGATGCGGCGCTGCGTCGGCCAGATCCATACCGTGCGCGGCAATCCGTTTACGGAAGAAACCAAGCAGGTCTGGCGCGAGCGTTTCGGCGCACGCCAGGTAGGAGGCAATGGCTACGGGCTGACCGAGGCGAGCGTGATTACTTCGCTCGCAGGGGGCGAGCACGCGGCGCCGGGCTCGTCGGGCAAGCGCATACCGGACTTCGACGTGCGCATCGTGGACGACCTCGACCGCGAACTTCCCGTCAACACGCCCGGCGAAATCGTCGTGCGCCCGCTGCGGCCCGACATCATGTTCATGGGCTACTGGGGACGTCCGGCGGACACCATGAAGGTGATGCGCAATATGTGGTTCCACAGCGGCGACATCGGCCGGTTCGACGAGGACGGCTTCTTTTACTTCGTCGACCGCAAAAAGGATTACCTGCGCCGGCGCGGCGAGAACATCTCCAGTTTCGAAATGGAGTCGGCATTCGCCATCCATCCCGACATCGAGGAGGTCGCGGTGCATGCGGTTCCGTCCGAGCGCGGCGAGGACGATGTCAAGGTCACGGCCATCCTCAAGCCCGGCTGCATCCTGCAGCCGGAAGCCCTGTTCCACTGGGCGGTCGATGCGGTGCCCTACTACGCCCTGCCCCGCTACATCGAGTTTCGCGATGCGATGCCGAAGAATCCCCAGGGCCGCGTCCTGAAATACCAGCTGCGCGAGGAAGGCTGCACCGCCACCACCTGGGACCTGGAGCGCACCGACATCAAGGTCAGCAAGCGCTGACCGCGCCGATTTTTTTATTCATACTGGAGACACCGGCATGACGATACTGACCCACGTTACCCTGGGCACGACGGACCTCGAGCGCGCCAAGACCTTCTACGACTACGTGCTCGAGCCGCTCGGTTACGCGCGCCTGCTCGGCGTTGGCGGGCGCATTTGCGGCTGGGGCATCGGCGCCGCGCAGTTCATGGTCGGCTACCCGCGCAACGGCGAGCCTGCCACGGCCGGCAATGGCTTCACCATCGGCCTGTCCGCGCCGAGCCGCGCGGCGATCGACGAGTTCCACCGCCGGGCCATCGAACTCGGTGCGCTCGACGAAGGCGCTCCCGGCCCACGGCCGGTCGCCCCCAACGCCTACGCCGCGTATATCCGTGACCCGGACGGCAACAAGCTTGCCGCCTCCTGCCGCACGCCGGAATAAACCGCGCGGCGGCCGTGATCCTCAATTGCGTCCCTCGCCGCCCTCGCATCGCCTGCCACACCCGCCCGGCCTGCACCCCATGTGCCAGGCCCGGGCGGTTTCGTCCTACCCATAAAAAATACGGAGACCATGCATGACCCAATTTGCGAAGGCAGGACTGCTTGCGGGCAGCTGCGCGATGACGATGATCAGCGGTGCGGCCTGCGCCGCGGCGCCCACGGAGGCGGCAGAACAGCAAGCGGGCGCCGTGCAGGCCGTGGCGGAAGCGCCGATAGCCAAGGTGGTGGTGACCGCCCAGCGGCGCGAGCAGGCGCTGCAGGACGTGCCGGCGGCGGTCACGGCCATCGGCGCGGCCGAACTGGCCAACAAGCAGATCGTCGACGTCAAGGCGCTCAGTGCGAACGCGCCATCGCTCCTGATTGTCGATACCCCGGTCGGCAAGAACAACATGATCATCGGCATGCGCGGCATCACGCCGACCTCGATTTCCTCGAACAACGATCCGACCGTCGGGATCTATGTCAACGGCGTCTACTATGCGCGCACGGCCGGCGCCAACGCGGCGCTGGTCGACATGGA
>NZ_JBHSMS010000087.1:0-62121 GCF_042656795.1 Massilia jejuensis
GCCGAGGGTGATCTCGGTCTGCATGTCGGCCAGCTTCTTTTGCACCAGCTGGTTCGCCGCCAGCGGCTTGCCGAACTGCTGGCGGTCGAGCGTGTACTGGCGCGCCGTGTGCCAGCAGGCTTCGGCCGCGCCCAGCGCGCCCCAGGCGATGCCATAGCGCGCCGAGTTCAGGCAGGTGAACGGCCCCTTCAGGCCGCGCACGTCCGGGAAGGCGTTTTCTTCCGGGCAGAACACGTTGTCCATGACGATCTCGCCGGTGACGGAAGCGCGCAGGCCGAACTTGCCGTGGATGGCGGGCGCCGACAGGCCGTCCGTGCCCTTGTCGAGCACGAAGCCGCGGATCGCCCCTTCGTCGTCCTTGGCCCAGACCACGAACACGTCGGCCACCGGCGAATTGGTGATCCACATCTTCGAGCCCGTCAAGGCATAGCCGCCGTCGACCTTGCGCGCGCGCGTGACCATCGAACCGGGGTCGGAACCGTGGTTCGGCTCGGTCAGGCCGAAGCAGCCGATCCATTCGCCGGTGGCCAGCTTCGGCAGGTATTTCTGCCTGGTCGCCTCGTTGCCGAATTCGAAGATCGGCACCATGACGAGCGAGGACTGGACGCTCGCCATCGAGCGGTAGCCGGAGTCGACGCGCTCGATCTCGCGCGCGATCAGGCCGTAGGCGACGTAGTTCAGGCCGGGGCCGCCGTACTGTTCGGGGATGGTCGGGCCGAGCAGGCCCAGTTCGCCCATCTCGCGGAAGATCGAGGTGTCCATGCGCTCGTGGCGGAACGCTTCCAGGATGCGCGGCTGCAGCTTGTCCTGGCAGTAGGCATAGGCGGCGTCGCGGATCATGCGCTCGTCGTCGGACAGCTGGCTGTCGAGCAGGAGCGGGTCGTCCCAGTGGAATGCGGCTTTGGTCATGATGGTCTCTTTTCGGATAGGGTGGTCAACGGGCGAAGTACAAGTCGTGCAAGTGCTCGAGGCTGACTTCCGAGGCCGCTTGCGACAGCACGACTTTACCGCTCTGCATCAGGTAAACATGGTCGGCGATGCCGACCGCGCGCTGTGTGTTCTGCTCCACCAGCACGATGGTACGCCCGTCGCCCTTCAGGCGCGCCAGGATCTCGAACAGTTCGTTCACCATCACCGGCGCCAGGCCCAGCGAAGGTTCGTCGATGATCAGCAGTTTCGGGTCGCTCATCAGGCCGCGCGCCATCGCCAGCATCTGCGCCTCGCCGCCCGAGAGCGACCCGGCCAGCTGCTTGCGGCGTTCGCGCAGGCGCGGGAACATGAGGTAGGACTTTTCCAGGTTGGCGGCGGCCGAGGCACGGTGCTGCGGGGCGAAGGCGCCGAGCATCAGGTTTTCCTCGACCGTCATGTCGCGAAACACCATGCGGCCCTCGGGGATCATGGCCATCGAGACGTCGCTCATCTCCCAGGTCGGCGTGCCGTTGAGCTGCTTGCCGCCGAGCGTGATCGAACCCTGCTTGACCGGCACCAGGCCCATGATGGCGCGCAGCAGCGTGGTCTTGCCGGCGCCGTTGGGGCCGATGATGGTGGTCAGCTTGCCGGGCGCCACGCTCAGCGACAGGTCCCACAGCACGTTGATCGCGCCGTAACCGGCGCGCAGGTTGGTAATCTCAAGCATGGTCCGCTCCCGTATAGCTCTTCACCACCGCCGGATTGCTGAACACTTGCGCCGGCGTGCCTTCGGCGATCAGCTGGCCGAAGTTCAGCACCGCCACGCGCGCGCACAGGTTGCTGATGGTCTCGATGTCATGCTCGATGATGCAGATGCCGACCGCGAATTTCTCGTGCAGGCCCTTGAGCATGTTCATGAAGGCGCGCTTGCCGCTGGTCTCGAGGCCGGCCAGCACCTCGTCGAGCAGCAGCAGCTTGGGATCGGTGGCGAGCGCCTTCGCCACTTCCAGCGCCTTCAGTTCGGTCAGCGCCAGGCCGGTCGACGCATCGCGGTCGGCCTTGGCGCTCAAGCCGGTGAAGTCGAGCACCTCGGCGATGCGCCGCTCGTCGATGCGCCCGGTGCCGAAGCGCTGCGCCACCTGCAGGTTCTGGCGCACCGTCAGCTCGTGCATCGGCTGCGGGATCTGGAAGGTGCGTCCGATCCCCATGCGGGCGCGCTGGTACATCGGCGCGCGCAGCACGTCCACGCCGTTGAAGACGATGCGGCCCGCGGTCGGACGCACCAGGCCGGAGATGGCGTTGAACAGCGTGGTCTTGCCGGCGCCGTTGGCGCCCACCAGGCCGACAACGTCGCCGGTGCCGATATCGAGCGACACGTCGTTCACCGCGGTAAGGCCGCCGAAGCGCACGGTCACGTTTTCAAGCTGTAGCATCTTTTTTCCTCATGAACTTGCGCACCAGGCCAAAGAGGCCGTCGGGGCTGGCGAGAATCATCCCCACCAGCACCACGCCCAGCACCAGCTGGTGACCGGTCGGCATCAGGTTTTTCACGAACAGCTGGTCGACCAGGTAGACCACGACCGCGCCCACCAGCGGGCCGGTGATGGTGCGGTAGCCGCCGAAGATGGCCGCCACGATCGGGATCGTCACCCACAGGCCGGAGAAGGCATAGTCCGGCTCGAGGAAGTTGATGTAGTGGGCGTTGAAGGCGCCGACCACGCCGCACATGAAGGCCGACACCAGCAGCATCAAGCCCTTGAGCAGCGTGTTGTTGACGCCGACGACGCGGGTGGCATCCTCGCTGTCGTGCATCGCGCGCAGGGCCAGGCCGTGCGGGCTGCGCCGGATCATGTCGTAGACCAGCGCGAACAGCAGCACGACGGTGAGGATCACCAGGTAGTTGCCGGTCTTGCCGCCGAAGTCGACCCCGAACAGCGTCGGCAGGCGCGGAATGCTGGCGATCCCCGCCGAGCCGTTCGTCACCGAGGTCCATTCGGTGGCCAGGATGCGGAAGATGTGGGCATAGGCCAGGATCGCCAGAGCGAAGTAGGGACCGCGCAGGCGCAGCACCGGCAGCATGAGGATGGCCGAAGCCACCGCGCCGAGGCCGCCCAGCAGGAGGCCGAAGAACACCGGCACCCCGAACTTCATCGACAGCACCGCCGAGGTGTAGGCGCCGACCCCGAAGAAGGCCGCGTGGCCGAAACTGACCATGCCCCCCAGGTTGCCGAGCAGGGCCCAGGACAGGGCGATGCCGCCGATGACGAGCGAGGCGATCACCAGGCTCATGACGTAGTTGTTCGCGCCCAGCAGAACCGGCACGCCGACATAGGCCGCCGCGAGCACGACGATCAGGATTTTGTTGAGTTTCATCCGCGCCTCCCGGCAGCACCGAACAGGCCGTTCGGCATGAAAAAGAGAACCAGCAGGAACAGGCCCATGCCGGCCAGTTCTTGCAGGGCCGAGCTGGCGAGCGTGACCGTCAGCGATTCGGCGATGCCGAGCAGGACTGCGCCGATCAGCACGCCGGGAATCGAGCCGATCCCGGCCAGCACCGTGATGATGAAGGCCTTCACGGTGAGCACGCTGCCGGTCGCCGGGCTGACCACGCCATAGCTGAACAGGGCCACGCCGGCAAACGCCGCCAGCAGGCCCGCCACCAGGAAGGAGACCAGTTCGGTGCGCCCCGGGTTGATGCCCATGAGCTTGGCGGCGTCGCGGTTGCTGGACACGGCGCGCACGGCGCGGCCATACCAGCTGCGCGAGAGCCACCACCACAGGCCCGCGATCAGCACCAGCGCCACGAAGAAGAACAGCACTTCGCTGCGCATGCTGTAGAGCTCGCCGACGACGAAGGCTTCCTGCATCCAGGTCGAATTCGTGGTGCGCACGTCTGCGCTCCAGATCATGAGGACCAGGTTGGTGAGGATGATGCCCACGCCGTAGGTCAGGGTGAGCGAATTGATTTCGCGGTTGGTCTTGATGCGGCCGACCACGAAGTAGAGGAGAGCGGAGGTGATCGTCACGACCAGCACCGCGGCGGGAATCGCCGCGACCGGGTTCCAGCCGAGTTTCGATTCGACCGTGTAGGCGATGTAGGCCGCGAGCAGCACCAGTTCGCCGTGCGCCAGGTTGATCACCTTCATGGCGCCGAACACCAGCGCCAGGCCCAGGGCGATCAGCGCGTACGAGCCGCCCTGCAGCAGTCCGGAATACACGGACTGCAAGATTAATTCGGTCATGTCTGCATTCCATTCGATATGAATCGAGCCGGGAAGGGCGCCGCCAGCGCGCGCCCGTCCCCGGCGGCTACATGCGTAGAACCTATCCCGGTAGGAAGCGAGTCGTTGCCGACGCGACGGACAATCGGGTGCTGCGTTGCTCCCGCTTGCCATGCATCGCCATCGACCTGCTCCTGCCTACTGGAACAGGTTCTTACCAGGGCACGCCCGGGAAAGCAGGCTTGCCGTTCGCGGCCTCTTTCGGCCAGACGAGAACGACTTCCTTGCCCTGGTGCTGGCCCATGCGCTGGACGAAGCCCGGGTTGTCGCCGTTGGCGTCGAACTTGACGCGCCCGATCAGGGTCTGGCTGTCGGTCTTGCGCATTTCCTCGATCACGCCGCCCTTCTTGATCGTGCCCTTGTCGGCCGCGCGCGCGATCGCTTCGAACAGCAGCATCGACTGCACATAGCCGAACTGGCCCAGGTAGTCCGGTTCCTTGTTATGCAGCTTCTTGTAGCCGTCGCCGAAGGACTTGCCCTCGGGCGTGGTGAAGTTCACCGGGAAGGGCAGCACCGCGGTGCCGTAGACGTTCGGCATCAGGTCGGGGAAGTCGGCCGCCATCTTCGGCGTGGCCAGCGACCAGACGCCGGCGATCGCCTTCACTGACGGCTTCAGCACGCGCGCGGCGCGCAGGATGCCGACGTAGTCGTTCTCGTAGCCGACCATGGCGAGCATTTCCGAGCGGTCCTGCAGCTTGACCTTGTTGATGATCGGCTTGAAGTCCGTAATGGCCGGGTCGAAGGCGTGCATGGCGACCTTGATGCCCTTGGCGGCCAGCGTCTTCTGGACGTCGGTGGCCAGGCCTTCGGTGGCATCCTTGGTCGAGTAGACGATCGAGACCGATTTGACGCCCAGGTCCGAGATCAGGCCGACCAGGGCCTTCTGGTAGCCGGACGTGTTATTGATGCGGAAGAAATTCTTGCGGCCGGCCTGCACCAGGCCATCGTCGACGCCGCCCGAGGTGATGTAGGCCAGGCCCAGCTTGTTGGCCGCGTCCGAGGCCGGCGAGATGTTGTTCGAGCCGTAGCCGCCGGTGACGGCGACGACGCCTTCGCTGGCCAGCTTTTCAACCGCCGCGACGGCCTTGGCCGGCGCCGATTCGTCGTCGACGGTGACGAGCTTGATGGTGTGCTTGCCGTTGGTCCGGTTGAATACCTCGGCGGCCACGCGGATGCCTTCCTGGGTGCCCATGCCGACCCGGGCCAGCGGACCGGTGAGGGGAATCTGGACGCCGACCTTGAATTCTTCCGCATGCACGCTCGCCGCGCCGGTTGCCGCCACGAGTGCCAGGACGATGCTTGTTGCCTTGTTCATGTCTCCACCTTTTCAGTTATGTTCACGGTCTTGGCCCCGCTTCCGGGACCGGCTTTGCTGCGGCCAGCGGGTGCTGGCCGATTTGTTCACATTCTCGAATCTCCGGGCAAGCCGGGGCCACGGGCGCTCGGCGAGCGTCCTGGCGATATCGGTTGAAGTCGCGGCGGCGCCGCGCGCTCAGCCCAGGTGGCGGCCCATGTTCATTTCCACGCCCCGCACCAGCCGCACCAGGCGCGGGCCGAGGTCCTCGACCAGCTTTTCCCGGGGCAGCAGGAAGGAAGGACCGCCGCAGTTGAAGGCCATGGTCTTGGCCACGTCGTGGTCGACCAGCGGCACCCCGACGGCGCTGATGTTGGCGTCCCACAATCCCGAGGACATGCAGAAGCCCCGGTCCTGGTAGTCGCGCAAGCCCTGTTCGAGGTCGGCCTTGATCGTCGGCCAGTTGGTCTCGGTCTGCAGGCGGATGTGGTCCATCAGGAAGTCGCGGTCGCTTTGCGGCAGGCCGCACAAATACGCCTTGCCCATCGCGGTCGTGGCCAGCGGGATGCGCGAGCCGGCGTCGCGCCGCAGCGTGACGGCGGCGCTGCCGCGCGTGGCTTCGACATACACCATCGAGAGCCGGTCGCGGATGCCGATGGCCACGCTGCACTGGGCATACTCGGCCAGCTCTTGCATCGCCGGACGCGCCAGCTTGCGCACGTCGAGGTTGGCCAGCAGCGTGTAGCCGAGGGCAAGCACGGCCGCGCCGAGCTGGTAGCGGCCCTGGTCGGCCGACCAGGTCAGGTAGCCGAGCTTGGTCAGCGTATGGGTCAGGCGCGAGATCGTCGGTTTCGGCATGCCGGTGCGCTTGGCCATTTCGCTGTTGGACAGGTAGGTTTCGCCGGGGCGGAAACAGCGCAGTATTTCCAGGCCGCGCGCCAGGGCCGTCACGAACTGGCGGTCCTTGGCTGCATCGTCCTCGAATGATTCGATCTCGTCTTGCATGGGTGCTTTCGATTGTCTCGTGCCTGGCATCTGGGGGCCGGGTCTGGGCGGATATTCACACAACCAAAAGAAACGTGTCAACTGTTTCGTGAAATAGCCGTTCGCACTGCGAAACAACTTTTGCTTGCTTCTATTAGCAAGAATTTTCAGCCGAGCGCTGGCCCGTAGCATCGGGCGTATTGACGGCGCAGACAGGTCGATCTTGGCATTTACAGCAGCGAGCAAAGTGCGGTATCGTAGATTTCGCTGAAAACTGCAAAACATAATTCCGCACAGCGAAACACCCTACAAGGAGACAGGTTTGACTACTTCACCCGCATCCGTCCGCACCCGGCGCCACGACGACATCCTCCTGGTCACGATCGACAACCCGCCCGTGAATGCGCTCGGCGTCGACGTGCGGCGCGGCCTGGCCTCGGCCATCGAGGCGGCCGAAGCCGATCCCGCGGTCAAGGCCATCGTGCTGGCCGGGGCCGGCCGCAACTTCCTCGGCGGCGCCGACATTCGCGAATTCGGCAAGCCGCCGCAGGCGCCCGCATTGCCGGACGTATGCGACCGCATCGAAGCCTGCGCCAAGCCGGTCGTGGCCGCGATCCACGGCGCGGCGCTCGGCGGCGGGCTGGAAGTCGCGCTCGGCGCGCATTACCGCGTCGCGCTCGGCACGGCCAGGCTCGGGCTGCCGGAAGTGCTGCTCGGCCTGCTGCCCGGCGCCGGCGGCACCCAGCGCACGCCGCGCCTGATCGGCGCCGCCGCCGCCCTCGACCTGATGCTCGGCGGCCGCCATGTCGGTGCGGCCGAAGCGGCGGCACTGGGACTGGTCGACCGCCTGGCCGAGGGCGAGGATGCGGCGGCGGCCGGCCTGGCCTATGCCCGCGAACTGGTCGACGCCGGCGCCGCGCCGCGCCGTACCCGCGAGGCAGCCGCGCTGTCCGACCGCGCGGCGGCGCAAGCGGCGATCGATGCCGCGCGCGCCGAGACCGGCAAGAAGGCACGCGGCCTGTTCTCGCCGATGAAGATCGTCGACGCCGTGCAGGGCGCGCTCGACTCGTCGTTCGACGACGGCCTGGCGCTCGAGCGCAAGCTCTTCCTCGAATGCCTGGACAGCCCCCAGCGCGCCGGGCTGGTGCATGCCTTCTTCTCCGAGCGCGAAGCGGCCAAGGCGCCGGAGACCCGCTCGGCCCGGCCGCGCCCGATCGCCGGCGTCGGCATCGTCGGCGGCGGCACCATGGGCGCCGGCATCGCCGTTGCCGTGCTCGACGCCGGCCTGCCGGTGGTGATGATCGAACGCGACGAGGAAGCGCTGGCGCGCGGCCGCGCCAATGTCGAGAAGGTCTATGCCGGCCTGGTCGCCAAGGGCCGCATGCAGCCGCAAGCCATGGACGCCGTCATGGCGCTCTGGCGCGGCAGTACCGCCTACGATGCCTTGAGCGGGGTCGACCTGGTGATCGAGGCCGTGTTCGAGGACATGGCCGTGAAACAGGACGTCTTCAAGGAACTCGACCGGGTCTGCAAGCCCGGCGCGGTGCTGGCCACCAATACCTCCTATCTCGACATCGACCGGATCGCCGCGGCGACCGGGCGGCCGCAAGACGTCATCGGCCTGCATTTCTTCTCGCCGGCGAACATCATGAAGCTGCTCGAGATCGTGGTTCCGGCCAGGGTCGCGGCCGATGTCGTGGCCACCGCCTTCGAGCTGGCGAAAAAACTCGGGAAAACGGCGGTGCGCGCGGGCGTGTGCGACGGCTTCATCGGCAATCGCGTACTGGCCGTCTATGGCGCCGCCGCGCAGGCGATGATGGAAGACGGCGCCTCGCCTTACCAGATCGACAAGGCGGTGCGCGGGTTCGGCTATCCGATGGGACCTTTCCAGGTGTCGGACCTGGCCGGCGGCGACATCGGCTGGGCCACGCGCAAGCGCCGCGCCGCCACGCGCGACCCGAAGGCGCGCTATGTCCAGATCCCCGACCGCCTGTGCGAGCGCGGCTGGTTCGGCCAGAAGACGGGCCGCGGCTACTATCTGTACCCGGACGGCGCGCGCGTCGGCACGCCGGACCCGGAAGTGGAGGCGATCATCGACGCGGAACGCCTGCGCGCCGGCGTCGCGCCGAAGCACTTCACCGACGACGAGATCGTGCGCCGCTACCTGGCCGCGATGATCAACGAAGGCGCCAACGTGGTGCACCAGAAGATCGCCCTGCGTCCGCTCGACGTCGACGTCACCTTCGTGCACGGCTACGGCTTCCCGCGCTACCGCGGCGGGCCGATGCATTACGCCGATACGGTCGGCTTGCCGAAGATCCTGGACGACATCCGCGAATTCGCCAAGGAAGATCCGCTCTTCTGGCAGCCGTCGCCGCTGCTGGTCGACCTGGTCGCGCGCGGCGCGAACTTCGCCAGCCTGAACACATAACAAGACACCTCACTGGAGACACGCCATGCGCGAAGCCGTCATCGTTTCAACCGCCCGTACGCCGCTCACCAAGGCGCACCGCGGCGAATTCAACATCACCTCCGGCCCGCAGCTGGCCGCCTTCGCCGTGCGCGCCGCCGTCGAGCGCGCCGGAATCGACCCGGCCCTGATCGAGGACGCCATCCTCGGCTGCGGCTACCCGGAAGGCACGACCGGCCGCAACGTGGCGCGCCAGGCCATCATCCGCGCCGGCCTGCCGATCGGTATCGCCGGCACCACGGTGAACCGCTTCTGCGCCTCGGGCCTGCAGGCGATCGCCATCGGCGCCGGACGCATCGTCGTCGACGGCGCACCGGCCGTGATCGCCGGCGGCGTCGAGAGCATTTCGCAGATCCGCACGCGCGACAGCGGCGATTCCGGCATGGACCCGTGGATCCTCGAGAACAAGCCCGAGCTCTACATGCCGATGATCGACACGGCCGACATCGTGGCCGCGCGCTACGGCATCTCGCGCGAGGCGCAGGACCGCTTCTCCTGCGAGAGCCAGCGCAAGACCGAAGAAGCCCAGCTGGCCGGGCGTTACAAAGAAGAGATCGTCGCCTGCACCACGACGATGGCGGTGACCGACAAGGAGACCAAGGCGGTCACCATGCGCGAAGTGACGATCGGCGAAGACACCTGCAACCGCCGCGGCACGACCTACGAGGGACTGGCCAGGCTGGCCCCGGTCATGGGCGAAGGCAAGTTCGTCACCGCCGGTAACGCCTCGCAGTTGTCCGACGGCGCCTCCGCCTGCGTGATGATGGAGGCGCAGGAGGCGGCGCGCCTCGGCCTGACGCCGCTGGGGGCCTTCCGCGGCATGGCCGTGGCCGGCTGCGAGCCGGACGAGATGGGCATCGGCCCCGTGTTCGCGGTGCCCAAGCTGCTCGCGCGCCATGGCCTGACGGTCGACGATATCGATCTGTGGGAGCTGAACGAAGCCTTTGCCTCGCAAGCCATCTACTGCCAGCAGCGGCTCGGCATCCCGGATGAGCGCCTGAACGTCGACGGCGGCGCCATTTCGATCGGCCACCCGTTCGGCATGACCGGCGCCCGCCTAGCCGGCCACGTGCTGCTGGAAGGCCGCCGGCGCGGCGCCCGGTATGCGGTGGTGACGATGTGCATCGCCGGCGGCATGGGCGCCGCGGGCCTGTTCGAGATTTATTGAGCGTACTGACAGGATAATCATGGACCTGAATTTCACCCCGCAAGAAGAAGCCTTCCGCAGCGAAGTGCAAGCCTTCCTGGCCGAGAAGCTGCCCGCCCGGCTGTCCGACAAGGTCGCCGAAGGCAAGCACCTGAGCAAGGCCGACATGGAGGAATGGCACGCCATCCTCAACGCACGCGGCTGGCTGGCCAACCACTGGCCCGAGGAATACGGCGGCCCGGGCTGGAGCGCCATCGAAAAATTCATCTTCGAGAACGAAAGCGCCATCGCGCATGCGCCGCGCATCGTGCCCTTCGGCGTCAACATGCTCGGCCCGGTGCTGATCAAGTACGGCAACGCCGCGCAGAAAGCGTACTGGCTGCCGCGCATTCTCAACGGCGACGACTGGTGGTGCCAGGGGTATTCCGAGCCGGGCGCGGGTTCCGACCTGGCGGCGGTGAAGACGAGCGCCGTGCGCGCGACCGATGCCGAGGGCGAACACTACATCGTCAACGGCCAGAAGACCTGGACCACGCTCGGCCAGTACGCCAACATGATTTTTTGCCTGGTGCGCACCGACCGCGAAGCGAAGAAGCAGTCGGGTATCAGCTTCCTGCTGATCGACATGGATTCGCCCGGCGTCGAGGTGCGTCCGATCATCACGCTCGACGGCGAGCATGAAGTCAACGAGGTTTTCTTCACCGACGTGCGCGTGCCGGTCGAGAACCTGGTCGGCGAGGAAAACGCCGGCTGGACCTGCGCCAAGTACCTGCTGACCTACGAGCGCACGAATATCGCCGGCGTCGGCTTCTCGGTGGCGGCCCTGGCGCGCCTGAAGCGGGTCGCCGCGCGCCAGACGCGCAACGGAAAGCCGCTGCTGGAAGACCCGGCCTTCGCCGCGCGCCTGGCGCGCGTCGAGATCGACCTGGACAACATGAAGACGACCAACCTGCGCGTGATCGCGGCGGTGGCCGGCGGCGGCGTGCCGGGCGCGGAAAGTTCGATGCTGAAAATCCGCGGCACCGAGATCCGCCAGGAGATCACCTCGCTGGTGCGCCGCGCGATGGGCGTGCATGCGCGTCCGTTCACCCAGGACATGCTCGACGCCGTCTACGACGGCCCGCGCTTCGGCCCGGACTACGCGGCGGCGGCCTCGGCGCAGTACTTCAACAACCGCAAGCTGTCGATCTTCGGCGGCTCCAACGAGATCCAGAAGAACATCATCTCCAAGATGATCCTGGGACTGTAAAGGAACGCAGATGAATTTCGAACATACCGAAGAACGGCGCATGCTGGCCGACAGCCTGAACCGCTTCATCGCCGAGCGCTACGGCTTCGAGACGCGCAACCGGATCGCGGCGGACGCGCAGGGCTATTCGCCCGAGATGTGGAACCACTTCGCCGAGCTGGGCGTGATCGGCGCCCTGATGCGCGAGGAAGACGGCGGTTTCGGCGGCGGCGGTTTCGATATCGCCGTCGTCTTCGAGGCGCTGGGGCGCGGCCTGGTGCTCGAACCGCTGCTGGCCTCGGCCGTGCTGGCGGGCGAGGCGATCGCCGCGGCCGGCAGCGATGCGCAGCGCGGCCTGCTGGAGGGCATCGCCGACGGCAGCACCATCGCCAGCTTCGCGCACGACGAGCCGGACACGCATTACGAACTGGCGCGCGTGGGCCTGGCGGCGCGCCGCGACGGCGACGGCTGGGTGCTGGACGGCGTCAAGTCGGTGGTCCCCCAGGGCGCGCAGGCCGCCGTCTTCGTCGTCTCGGCGCGCACCGGCGGCGCGGTCGACGAAGAAGCGGGCATCTCGCTGTTCCTGGTTCCGGCCGACAGCGCCGGCCTGCAGGCCGTCGGCACCCCGACCATCGACGGCGGCCATGTCGCCGAGCTCACGTTCACCGGCGTGCGCCTCGGCGCCGACGCGCTGCTGGGCGCGGAAGGGCGGGGCTATCCGACGCTCGAACGTGCGCTCGGGCGCGGCATCCTGGCCCTGTGCGCCGAGGCGCTGGGCGCGATGGAAGCGGCCAAGGCCGCCACCCTCGACTACCTGCGCACCCGCAAGCAGTTCGGCGTCCCGATCGGCAGCTTCCAGGCGCTGCAGCACCGCATGGCCGACCTGCTGCTGGAAATCGAGCAGGCGCGATCGGCCGTCATCAACGCCGCCGCCGCCCTCGACGCGGACCGCATCACGCGCGAGCGCGCCCTGTCCGCCGCCAAGATGAGTATCGGCCGCATCGGCACCAAGGTGGCCGAGGAATGCATCCAGCTCCACGGCGGCATCGGCATGACCTGGGAACTGCCGCTGGCCCATTACGCCAAGCGCCTGGTGATGATCGATCACCAGCTGGGCGACGAAGACCATCACCTGGAGCGCTATATCGCGCTGGGACGGCAGGCGCCCGGCCCGCAGCAGGCGGCATGAGCGCCGGGCTCCTGATCCGCACCGAAGGGGCGGTGCGGGTGCTGGTCAACAGCAACCCGCAAGCGCGCAATGCGATCACCCCGGCGCTGTACGACGCCTTGCCGGCGGCGCTGGATGCGGCCGCGGCCGATCCCGCCGTCGGCGCCATCGTCTTCACGGGCGCCGACGGTTTCTTCTGCGCCGGCGGCGACCTGCGCCAGCTGGCCACGCGGCGCGACCTGGCGCCCGGCGAGCGGCGCGGGAAGATCGAACGCCTGCATGCGCTGGTGCGCGCGATCCGCGCCTGTCCGAAGCCGGTGATCGCGGCGGTCGAGGGCGGCGCGGCCGGCGCCGGCATGTCGCTGGCCCTGGCCTGCGACATGCTGGTCGCCGCGCATGACGCTTTCTTCACGATGGCCTATGTCAAGGTGGGCCTGAGTCCGGACGGGGGCGCGACCTCCTTCCTCTCGCAATTTTTGTCGCGCCAGCAGATGATGGAGCTGTGCCTGCTGGGCGAACGGATTCCCGCCGGGCGCCTGCATGCGCTGGGCGCCGTGAACCGCTTGAGCGAACCGGGGGCGGCGCTGTCCGAAGCGATCCGGCTGGCCGCGCGCATCGCAAGCGGTCCGGGCAATGCGGCCGCGCGCATCAAGCTGTTGTGCGGCCATGCCGGCCACGCCAGCCTGGACGCGCAACTCGACCTGGAAGCGCGCCTGATGGCCGAGTCGCAGGGCGACGACGAAGCGCGCGAGGGCATCGCGGCCTTCTTCGAGAAGCGCGCGCCCGATTTCGCCGCGCTGCGCGGCAAGCGGTAACAAGAACAGGATCGGGCCGATCTAGGCCTCGACCATACAGGAGACGCATCGTGACAAACAAATCTTCCCTGCCGCTGGCCGGCGTGCGCGTCCTCGACCTGTCGCGGGTGCTGGCCGGGCCCTGGTGCGCGATGGTGCTGGGCGACCTCGGCGCCGAAGTGATCAAGGTCGAGCACCCGGTGCGCGGCGACGATACCCGCGACTGGGGCGTGCGCGTGGGCGCCACCGAGACGGCCTACTTCAACAGCGTCAACCGTAACAAGCGGTCCATCTGCCTCGACCTGAAAACGCCCGAAGGCCAGGAAATCGCGCGCGACCTGATCCGCAAGAGCGACGTCGTCATCCAGAACTTCAAGTTCGGCGACATCGAGCGCCTGGGCCTCGGCTACGAGGCGATGAAGGAAGGGCAGCCGGGCCTCATCTACTGCTCGATCACCGGCTACGACCGCACCGGCCCGGAAGCGGCGCGTCCCGGCTACGATCTCGTGATCCAGGGCGAGGCCGGCCTGATGGCGCTCAATGGCGAGCCGACCCAGCCGCCGCTGAAATTCGGCGTCGCCGCCGTGGACATGATGACCGGGATGTATGCCGCCCAAGGCGTGCTCGCCGCGCTGTACGACCGCGAACGGACCGGGCTCGGACGCCACATCGGCATGGCCCTGTTCGACTGCGGCCTGATGATCACGGCCTATTACGGGCTGGAAGCATTGCTGCGCGGCGATGATCCTCCACGCTATGGCAATGCGCATCCGTCGATCATGCCGTACGGGGTGTACGAGGCCGAGGACGGGCCGCTGGTGATCGCGGTCGGTAACAACAGCCAGTTCCTGCGCTTTTGCACCGACGTGATCGCGCGGCCGGACATCGCCGCCGATCCGCGTTTCAAGACCAATCTCGAGCGCACCAAGCACCGCGAGGAACTGGCGCCGGCGCTGCGCGCGGAAGTGTTCAAGCGCAAGCGCAAGGACTTGCTGGAGCAGATGGCGCGGGTCGGCATTCCCTGCGGCGAAGTGGCGGGGCTGTACGAAGCGATGACCTCGTCGCGGGCGGTCGATTCCGGACTGGTGACGCGCCTGCCGCACCCGGTGGCGGGCCATGTCGACGTGATGGCCTCGCCCTACCGGTTCGATGGCGAACGCTTGCCGGTGCGCGCGGCGCCGCCGACGCTGGGGGAAGGAACGCGCCAGGTGCTGGGCGATTTGCTGGGCTTGTCGGAGGAGACGTTGCGGGGCTTGAAGGAGCGCGGCGTGGTGTAGGCGTGGACCGCCGGCACGTCGTCGCGCCTGTCCTTACCCAGCGCCAACAAGCGAAATTATTTCCCGCTGTCGCGCTTCTATTCCAGCCCTGCGCGTCCTACAGTGAATCGTGGCCTGTTCATTTATTGGAGCGCATCATGTCAACTCATCCTCTTGTCGCGGCCGTCGCCACCACGCTGCTGACGGCCTGCATGTCGGCAACGGCGGTCACGCCGCGCGCCGACCTGCTCGGCACGCCGGTGCCGCCGGCGGCCGCCAACCGCATCGTCACCCTGACGCCCGCCACCGGGCACGTCAATGTCACCGGCGGCGACGTCGTCCGGTTCCAGATGGGCGGCCAGGAATTCGCCTGGTCCTTCGATACCAGCCCGCTGGTCCAGGTCTTCGACCTGTCCCAGGTGGCCCCGGCCGGCGCGCTCGGGCACGAAGTGCTGGTGTACGTCGCGCCCGATCCGCGTTATACGATCCGCGCGGACTTCAACGACAGCGTGCCCGCGGGCCGGGGAGGCCAGCGGGCACGCTGAGTCCGGCAAGCTGCTTGCTTGGCGGATTATTTACCGGCGTTCAGGGCGCGCAAGAACTGTCCCTTGATCTTGCCGCCCTCGACGGTGCCGAGGATGGTATTGGCGATCGTGCCGCCTTTGCTGTCCAGGCCGTCGATGTCGTTCGGGTTGTAGGCCGGCGGCAGGGTGGTGAAGGCTTTTTCCATCTGGGCGCGGATCGCGGTGGCGTCGGTCGTGGTGTTCGCCAGTTTCATGGCAGCCACGGTCGCGTGCACGGCCGAGTAGTTCAGGCTGATCTCGGTGCTCGGATCCTTGCCCGGGTTGAGCTTGCGGTAGCGCTGGGTGAATGCCACCGCTTCCGGACGCTCGTCGTTGGCCAGCGGCATCACGCCGATCGAGCCTTCCAATGGACCCAGGCCGCCGACGACCTTGGCCATTTCGTCGATCTTGGCCTGGTCCAGGATGATGAAGCCGCCCTTGAAGCCCAGTTCGCGCGCCTGCTTGGCGACCAGTGCGGTCGGTTCGGAAGCGCCGCCGATGAACAGGACGTCCGGTTTCGACTGCATCGCGCGCGAGACGCCGCTGTAGAAGTCGGTGGCCTTGTTGTAGGACATCGGATTTTCCGCGACCACCTTGCCGCCGGCCGCTTCCCAGGCTGGCTTGAAGGCGGCGGACCAGGCTTTCGCATAGTCGTGGTCGGCCTGCACCATGGCGACGTTCTTGCCGTGCTTGCTCATCATGGCCTTGGTGAAGGGAGCGATGTAGCCGGTGAAATCAGGCGGGATGCGGATCGTGAGCTTGTTGCCGCGCTCGGTCACCTGCGGCAGGCTGGTATAGGCCAGCAGCAGCATGTTCGCCTTCTCGTTCATGCCCTGGACCGCGAAGATGCCGCCCGAGTGCGGCACCAGCACGGCCGCGGTCTTGTGCTGCTGCACCAGGCGCTGGACGTTGATGCCGGTCTCGGCCGGGTTGTACTTGTCGTCCAGGGCAACGATCTCGACCTTGTAGTTCTTGCCGCCGATGCTCAGCGGCTTGGCATTGATTTCGGCGGCGGCCATTTCCATGCCGCTCAACACGTTCTTGCCATACAGGGCCGCGCCGCCGGACAGGGGCCCGGAGTAGCCGATCTTGATCACTTCCTGCGCTTGCACGCCGCCGGCGGCGAAGGCGAGGGTGGCGGCCGCTGCGGCCAGCACGGTACGGCGGGAAAACTTGGCTTGCACGTTCATCTTTGTGTCTCCTGAAATTGACTTCTTGTGGGTGCTTCAGTGGGTGCTTCGGTGGGTCGGCATCTATGCGCCGATATACGCTTTTCGCACTTGCGCGTTATTCAGTAACTCCTCGCGGCCGCCTTCCATCACGATGTGGCCTTGCTCGATCACGTAGGCGCGGCTGGCGATGTTCAGGGCCGCATACGCGTTCTGCTCGGCCAGCAGGACGGTGGTGCCGGCCTGGTTGATGCGCGCGATGATTTCGAACATCTGCTTGACGACCAGCGGCGCCAGCCCGAGCGACGGTTCGTCGAGCAGCAGCGCTTTCGGCCGGCCCATCAGCGCGCGGCCGATCGCCACCATCTGCTGCTGGCCGCCGGAGAGCGAGCCGGCCGGCATGTCCTTCTTCTCGTCGAGGATCGGGAACAGTTCGAACACTTCGGCGAGCGAGCGCTGCGTGCCCTTGCTGTCGCGCCGGTGTACGTAGGCGCCCAGCGTCAGGTTCTTCAGCACCGACATGCCGGGAAAGAGCTTGCGGCCTTCCGGGCAATGCACGAGGCCGTCGGCCACGATCTGCGAGGGCTTGCGGCCCACCAGTTCGCGGGTGCCGAAGCGGATGCTGCCGGTGCTGGCGCGCTGCAGGCCGCTCATGGTGAGGAAGATCGAGCTTTTTCCCGCGCCGTTAGAACCGAGCAGGACCACCAGTTCGCCTTCGTCCGCGTGGATCGAGACGTCGTGCAGGGCGCGGAAACTGCCATAGGAAAGCGATACCTTGTCAAGCCGCAGCATGTTCGCTCCCCAGGTAGGCTTCGATGACGACCGGGTTGGCGCGGATTTCGCTCGGCGTGCCTTCCGCGATCTTCTCGCCGTAATTGAGTACCAGGATCTTGTCGGCCAGGTTCATGATCATGTCCATCTTGTGTTCGATCAGGCAGATCGTCAGGCCGCTGGCGGCCATCTTGCGGATCAGGGCCGCCAGGCCCACGGTTTCCTCGGGATTGACGCCGCCGGCCGGTTCGTCGAGCAGCAGCAGGGTCGGGTCGGTCGAGAGCGCCAGCGCGAAGGCGACCCGTTTGCGTTCTTCCTGCGAGATGTCGCCGGCGATGCGGTTCTCGATGTGCGACAGGCCCACGAAGTCGAGCGCCGCGCGCGCCTTTTCGCGGCAGACGCGCTCTTCGTTCTTCAGGCGCTTGCTGCCGAGCAGGACGTCGAGCAGGCCCGACTGGGTGCGCAGGCGGTGGCCGACGATCAGGTTGTCGAGCACGGTGGCGGTGTTGAACAGGGTCGTGCTCTGGAAGGTGCGGCCCATGCCCAGCCTGGCCACCTGGTCGGCACGCAGTCCGGTCACGTCGCGCCCGTCGAAGGTCACGCGGCCGGCGCTCGGCGCGATCGCCCCGCTGACCAGGTTGAAGAAGGTGGTCTTGCCGGCGCCGTTCGGCCCGATGATGGCGTTGATCGTGCCGCGCGCGAACTGCACGCTGACGTCGTTGACGGCCGCCAGGCCGCCGAAGCGCTTGGTGAGCGAATCGATTTCAAGCATGGGTCGCTCCTTTCGCGCCGCTGATGGGAGACAGGTCGCGGGGCGCCGCGGCGGCCACCGCCGCCTGGGCCGCGAGGGCTTCCTTCCTGCGCTTGCGGTTCATCCAGGTGCCGACGATCCCGTAGGGCAGGAAGATCACCAGCAGCACCAGCACCGGGCCGAAGACCACGAAGCGGTAGTCCTGCAGCACCTGCAGGTACTGGGTCAGCCAGGGCATGCCGATCGCACCGAGCAGGGGGCCGAGCAGGGTGCCGATGCCGCCGACGAGCATGTACATCGTCATGTCGAAGGTATGCTCGACGCTGGCCACGCCGGGACCGATGAAGCGCACGAAGCCCGCGTACAGGCCGCCGGCCAGGCCGGAGAAGAACACGGACAGCATGAAGGCGAGCAGCTTGTTGCGCATCAGGTTGATGCCGAGCGCCTGGGCCAGGTCGTCGCCGTTGCGGATCGCCATGAAGGTGCGGCCCAGCAGCGAGCGCACGATGCGGTGCATGATCCAGAGGCTGGCGACGAGGAAGAACAGCACCAGGTAGTACTGCGGGCGGGGGTCGGTGAAGTCGATGCTGCCGATGCTCGGCGGCGCCGGGATGCCGATGATGCCGACCGTGCCGTGGGTGAGGCTTTCCCATTTCTCGATCAGGAGATACATGATGTAGCCGACGCAGAGCGTGAAGATCGAGAAGAAATGGGTCTTCAGGCGCAGCGACACCAGCCCCACGAAGAAACCGAGGAAGGCCGCGAACACGCCGGAAAGCGCGAACGCGACCCAGAACGGCACGTTGTGGTCGACCGTCAGGATGCCCACCGTATAGGCGCCGACGGCCATGAAGCCGCTGTGGGCCAGGTTGAACTGGCCGGTGTAGCCCGTGATCAGGTTCAGGCCGATCGTGGCGATGGCATAGATATAGGCGGTCGACATCACGGTCAGGTGGTAGTCGTTACCGGCCAGGAAAGGGAAGGCGATGGCGAGCACGAGCAGCAGGCTCCAGCCGACGGTCGGGTTCAAAAATTTCATCAGTGGGCTCCCTTCGCGAACAGGCCCTGGGGACGCACCGACAGGATCAGCACCAGCAAGGCGAAGGCGATGATGTCCTTGTAGTCGGTCGAAATGTAGAAGGCGCCGAAGGCTTCGGCAAAGCCGATGATCAGGCCGCCGACGATGGCGCCCGGCACGCTGCCCATCCCGCCCAGCACGATGATGACGAAAGCCTTGGTGATGACCAGGTTGCCCATCGACGTATAGACCAGGTTGATCGGCGCATACAGCACGGCGGCCACGCCGGCCAGGGCGCCGGCAATGGCGAAGGTGAGCATCGCGACACGGGTGGCGTCGATGCCGACCAGGGCCGCGCCTTCGCGGTTCTGCGCCATGGCGACGATGGTGGCGCCGGTCACGGTCTTTTTCAGGAACAGCTGCAACAGCGCGACCAGCAGGAAGGCCGCGGCGATGATCAGGAGGCGCTGGCCCGGCAGGGTCAGGCCGCCCAGTTCGAGCAGCTGGTTGTAGGGCGTGTCCATGCGGTGGAAGTCGGCGCCCCAGATGGCCTGGGCGCCCGCTTCCAGGAACAGCAGGATACCGATCGACGCGATCATGTGGTGCAGGTAGGGCGCGTTACGCAGCGGATGGAAGACCAGGCGCTCGGAGAGCACCGAGATCAGGGCGACGATGACGGCGGCTCCCAGCATGCCCCACCAGTAGTTCAGGCCGAGCTTGGTCATGATGAAGAAGGCCGCGTAGGCGCCGGCCATGTAGAAGGCGCCATGGGCGAAGTTCGGCACGTGCAGGATGCCGTAGACCAGGGTCAGCCCCAGTGCGACCAGGCTGTAGACCCCTCCAAGGGTCAGCCCGTTCAGTACTTGTTGCAGGAAAAGCTCCAAAATCGTGTCTCCATGAATGGTGTGATCGTTCTATGTTTTGGATGCTGCGGACAAGGCGCGCTACTGCATGGGCGCACCTCGTGGCGTGAAGTGGACGAGAAAGCGGACGGACAAGCGGACGGGATCGAGGCAGGAGAGGGTATGGCCGCGGATAGCGGCGCGGGCGGGGCGGCCCGCTTTCGACTTCGCCAACACATGGTGTATGAACATGCGACTCCTCGGAATGGGCGCGCCGATGGGGCGTGCCCGGGATTTCAGCGATTTTGGTTTTGCTACGTGAAACTCAGGGGTGTAAAATGGAACAAAAAAAGGATACGATACTTTGAGATGAGTGGCAATGTTTTGTTGACGAACCGCAAAGGGCGCAAAACGCGGGGCCGATCGGGATCAAAACGGAATGCACGAATGCAACTCGTCCGTCATTAAAGCAAGACCAGTGTGCCATGCCTTGCGTTTCCCGGCAAAGCCTCTTTGCAGAAGGCAAGCCGGCTCGTCTCCTTCACGTCCAGACCGGGGTTAAGTCCATGCAAACGAGCGATACGAATACGACTGGCGACGAGATTGAAGGCACCGACCTTCTCGACCCGTCGCGCAAGAACGAAGAGCGCTATTTCATCACGGCGCTGGCGCGCGGCCTCGAGGTGCTGTCCTGCTTCCGGTCGGCCGACAAGGGCTTGACCAACCACCAGATCGCCGAACGCTGCGGCTTGCCGAAGTCGACCGTCACCCGCTTCACCTACACCCTCACGCGCCTGGGCTACCTGGTGCAGGAAAGCGGGGGGCGCTATGTCCTCGGTACGGCCACGCTGGGCCTGGGCAGCGCGATGCTGGCGCGCCTCGACATCCGCCAGCTGGCGCGCCCGATGATGCAGGAACTGGCCGAATTTTCCGGCACCACGGTGTCGATCGCGGTGCGCGACCGGCTCTCGATGATCTATATCGAAGTCTGCCGCAGCACGGCCGCCCTGGCCCTGGCGCTGCAGGTCGGCTCGCGCATGCCGCTGGCGGTATCGGCCATCGGGCGCGCCTACCTGGTCAGGGCCAGCGAGCAGGAGCGCAAGGAAATCCTCGCCCGCTACCAGGAACTCGACGAAATGGCCTACGAGGCCGTGCTCGCCGCCATCGAGCGCGGCACGCGCGACTACGCGCAGTACGGCTGCACCACGTCGTTCGGGGAGTGGCAGAAGGACGTCAACGGCATCGCGGTCGGTTTCTATCCGATCGGCGGCAGCCAGCTCATGTCGATCAACTGCGGCGGCCCGTCGTCGAGCGTATCGGAGAAATTCTTGCTCGAGGAAGTGAGGCCGCGCCTGATCGACATCGCTGCGCGGCTCGAATCCTAGGCCGCGGCGATGGCGGCTGGCGGCGGCACGCGGACGGCGCGGCCCGGGTAGCGGGTGCCGGGCGCTCCGCCACGACGGTATTGTCGAGATCATGTCCGAATGTCAGACCTGACACCAGGGGTATGTTGTCGGTCTGCGGCTTACAAATTGAAACTTCTCTTACCGCGCGCTACAGCTTTTGCCGCTGTTCGTTGCCACACTATGCGTACGCCCACGAGCTCGGCCGGATTCGGTGCCGGGCCGGCATGGCGGACCAGATCAGGAGAATGACATGAACCCAGCCCGGCAAACCTTCGTCCGCCTCGCCGCCGTCGCGGCCCTGACCGCCGCGTCCGGCGCCGCGCTTGCCCAGAGCATGGAATACCGCCGTGGCTACGATGACGGGTATGCGGCCGGACTGCGCGCCGCCCACGTCGGCGGCGACCGCGGGCATCGCTGGGACCGCCTGTACATCGAGGATGCCGAATACGGCGCGCGCGGCCAGGCATGCGACGCGCGCCAGGCGGTGCGGATGGCGGTCGAGCGCAACGGCGGCATGGTGCGCGTCGATAACGGGCTCTGCGGCGATCCGCTCGTCGGCGCGCCGAAGCGCCTGGTCGTTGTCTACCGCTGCGGGCGCGGCGAGCCGCTGCGGATCAGCGCGCGCGAGCACGACATACTGCGCCTGAGCTGCCAGCGCTGAGCGCGCCTGGCGGGGACGCGATCAGTAGCCGGCGTCGAGCTGGGCGGCCGTGAGCGCCTTCATCACCGCGAACACGCCGCTGGCGCGCAGGATGCGCTTGTCGCCGACCCGCAGCTCGCAATCGGCGAAGGCGATGCGCGCGCCGATGCGGCCGATGTGGACGTGGGCCTCGGCCCAGTCGCCGGGGCGGGCGGCGTCGATGAAATCGGTGCTGAGGTTGACCGTCACGAAGGAATTGCGTCCCTCGCAGGACAGCGTCAATCCCAGTCCCAGGGCCGAGTCGGCCAGGCTGGCGAGCATGCCGCCATGGGCAATGCCGCGCATGTTCGTGTGGCGGGCGTCGATGCGCATCGCGATCACGATCTTGCCGGCATCGCGGCGGCAATACAGGAAGCCCATGCCGGCCATGAACGGGCCGCCGCGCTTGAGCCGCTCGAATCCTGCCGGGACCTCGCCGGCGTCGTCATCTTGTCGTGTCATATTTCCACCGTCCTGCGCAATAAAAAACGGCGGCCCAGGGGCCGCCGCTGTGTTCATCCTACACGATTCACACGTCGAACCATTAGAACATGTGCATCACGCCGACCGTGAAGCGGTTGGCCTGGTCGCTGCCGACGGCCACGACACCCTGGGCCAGGTTGATCCCGGTCGCGGTGACGACGTTGCTGGTGTTGGCGCGGCTGTAGGCGGTGTACGCCACGGTGCGCTTGCTCAGCGCGTACTTGCCGATCAGGTGGTACTGCTGCGAGTCCTCGTCGGGACCGAAATCGCCGTAGCGCTTGGTGTTGTAGGCGGCGACGGTCAGCGTCAGGGCTGGCGCGACCGGCACGTCGACACCGACGCCGAGCACGGAGATCTTGCGGTTGCTGACGTCGAACCTGTTGGCGACGTAGGTGCCCTTGATGACGGCCTGCGGCAGGCTGTACTTCACGCCGATGCCGTAGGAGGTCAGCAAGTCGGTGTCGAGATTGTTCTTCATGCGGGCGTAGGCGCCGGCTGCGCCGAACGGGCCTGCGTTGTAGAACACCGAGGCGCCCTGGTAGGAGCTCTTCTGGATGCCGTTGCCCTGTTCGCCGAAGGCGCGCATCACGGCGAAGCCGAGTCCGCTGAAGGTCGGCGAGACGTACTTGACCGAGTTACTCTGGCGCAGGGCGCTGCCGCTGCCGTTGGCGCCGTAGGCGCCGTAGACCAGCGAGTTGTTCATGCCGCCGAAGAGCACGTTCGGGCTGGTGGCCGCGAACGACAGGCCCATCGGGTCGGCCAGGCCGACCGAACCGATGCCGAGGATGTTCTGGCGGCCGAGGTCGATCGAACCGAAGGCGCCGCTCAGACCGACGGTGGCTTCGCGATCGAACAGGGCGGTGGTCGGGGTGGCGCCGGTGGAAACGCCGGCCGCGCCGGTATCGTTGAACAGGGTGCCTTCGAGACCGAAGCGGGCCTTCATGCCGCCGCCCAGGTCTTCGGTGCCCTTGAAGCCCCAGCGCGAGACTTGCAGCTGGCCAGCCTCGACCGTCGTGCGGTCGCCGACCGGGCCGTCATTGGTCACATGGGTGATGCCGGCATCGACGATGCCGTAGATGGTGATGCTGGTCTGCGCCGAAGCGGTCGACATGCATGCAGCGAGCACGGCCATTGCAAGGATGGTCTTCTTCATATTAATGCGGTCTCCTGGTTTTAGAGATGCTCCGGCTTCGACGAAGCCGGACGGCAATAGTGCGGTGTATAGCGGCGGCGTTTCTCTTAGTGGAACTGTGCCATCTATAATGAAACTGTATTTTCTAGAGTCAATATTGTCAACGACTTCGTGCGACTTGCGAGGTGTTTGTGCGATTTCGCGCGGAAGTGTTGTTCGGGATGCGATAGATCTGGACGTTTGCGTCCGGTTGGTGCACGCGAGCGCTGCGCCAGGCGTAAGGAAACACCCCCGGGCGTGCCGGGGGTGTCTGTCGACTTACTCTTCGTGGAAGGCTTCTTCGCGCTTCTTGCGCAGCGAAGGCAAGAGCACGACGATCATCGCGGCAGCGGCCAGGCCGAGCATGGTGGCGCTGATCGGACGGGTGACGAAGACCATCGGGTCGCTGTGCGAAAGCAGCAGCGCGCGGCGCAGGTACTCTTCCATCATCGGGCCGATGATGTAGCCGAGCAGCATCGGCGCCGGTTCCGCGCCCAGCTTCGCGCAGATGTAGCCGAACAGGCCGAACAGGGCCATCAGCCAGACGTCGAACTCGTTGTTGTTCAGGCTGAACACGCCGATCGAGCAGAACATCAGGATGGCCGGATACAGGCGGTGGTAAGGCACGGTGATCATCTTGACCCAGAGGCCGATCATCGGCAGGTTCAGCACGACCAGGAACAGGTTACCGAACCACATCGAGACGATCAGGCCCCAGAACAGCGCGGGCTGTTCGGTCATCACGGCCGGACCCGGCTGGATGCCCTGGATGATCATCGCGCCGATCATCAGCGCCATGACCGGGTTCGACGGAATGCCGAGGGTCAGCATCGGGATGAACGAAGTCTGGGCGCCGGCGTTGTTGGCCGCCTCGGGCGCGGCCACGCCCTCGATCGCGCCCTTGCCGAACATGGCCGAGTTCTTCGAGATCTTCTTCTCGATCGAGTACGACGCGAACGAAGCCAGCATGGCGCCGCCGCCCGGCAGGATGCCGAGGGCCGAACCGAGCGCGGTGCCGCGCAGGACCGGCGCGATGATGCGCTTGAAGTCGTCCTTGGTCAGCATCAGGCCCTTGACCTTCTTCATCATCACCGTGCGCGACTCGTCGTGTTCGAGGTTGCGGATGATTTCGCCGATGCCGAACATGCCCATCGCCACGATCACGAAGTTCACGCCGTCGGCCAGTTCCGGCAGGTCGAAGGTATAGCGCGCCAGGCCCGAGTTGACGTCGGTACCGACCAGGCCCAGCAGCAGACCGAGGATCACCATGCCGATCGCGTTGAGCAACGAACCGCTGGCCAGCACGACCGAGGCCACCAGGCCCAGCACCATCAGGGCGAAGTATTCGGCAGGGCCGAATTTCAGGGCCAGGTCGGCCAGCGGCGGCGCGAACAGGGCCAGCAGGACAGTGGCGACGGTGCCGGCGAAGAACGAGCCCAGCGCCGCGGTGGCGAGCGCCTTGCCGGCATGGCCGTTGCGCGCCATCTGGTAGCCGTCGATGGCCGTCACGACCGACGAGGATTCCCCAGGCAGGTTGACCAGGATGGCGGTGGTCGAGCCCCCGTACTGGGCGCCGTAGTAAATGCCCGAGAGCATGATCAGTGCCGACACCGGCGGCAGGCCGAAAGTGGCCGGCAGCAGCATGGCGATGGTGGCGATCGGGCCCAGGCCCGGCAGCACGCCGACCGCGGTGCCGACGAAGACGCCGATCAGGCAGTACGCGAGGTTGGTGAGGGTAAAGGCCGTTTCCAGGCCGAGTCCGAGATTAGCAAGGATTTCCATGTTGTTTTCTTAAAAGCCGAACCAGGGGCCGAAGATAGGCATCGGCAAGCCAAGCAGCTTGACGAACACGATGACGGCAAACGCGGCCAGGCCGACGGCCAGGATCAGGTTCGCTTTCCAGGTGAACTTGGGGCTCGCATAGGCAGCGAGCAAGACCAGGACCAGCACCGCCGGCACCAGGCCGGCCCTGCGCATCAGGAAGCCGAACAGGAGCACGGCGAGCAGGACCAGGAACAATTCCTTGAGGTGGAACTTGCCGATCGCCTCGCCGGGACGCAGGAAGGAGCGGATCACGCCCACCAGGCCCACCAGGGCGAGCAAGCCGCCGAGGACGGACGGGAAATAGGCTGGCCCCATGCGGCCGGCGCTGCCCATCGGGTATTCGAGACCGATGATGATGGCGGCCAGGCCGAAGAACAGAAAGATGCAGCCAGTCCAAAAATCCTTTGGATGGCGAATGAATGATGGCACTGCGCGCTCCTTTGCTTCTTATTAAATACTATGTCCGGTCGAGTACTTGGTCATTGCGGCAGGCAGGGCGAGATCGTCCACCTGGCCGCACGCATGGCGGAGCCGCCACGGGAGAACGCTCCCGCGGCGGCTCCGCCATGCGCTGTTTCCTGGCTTAGTCGGCGTAGACGCCGGCCTTGGTGATGATCGGCGACCAGCGCTCGATCTCGGACTTGACGTGGGTGCGCAGCGCTTCCGGCGTGGCGCGCTTTTCGGCGACCGGCTCGGTGCCGAGGTCGGCGAAACGCTGGGTGACGGCAGGATCCTTGAGCGCCGTCTGGAGCGCGCCGGCGAGGGTGTCGACGATCGGCTTGGGCGTGCCTTTCGGCGCGTACAGGCCGTGCCAGACCGTCACTTCGAAGTTCGGCAGGCCCGATTCGGCCAGGGTCGGCAGTTCCTTCATGAACGGCAGGCGTGCCTTGGTGGTGACGCCGTAGGCCTTGATCTTGCCGCTCTTGATCTGGCTGGTGGTGTTGGTGGTCTGGTCGCACATGAAGTCCACCTGGCCGCCGAGCAGGTCGTTCATGGCCGGGCCGGTGCCCTTGTACGGCACGGTGGTCAGGTCGGTGCCGGCGGCGCTCATGAACAGCATGCCGCACAGGTGCGAGGCCGAACCGACACCTGCGTTGGCGTAGGTGACCTTGTCCTTGTTGGCCTTGACATAGGCGAGGAATTCCTTGAAGTCCTTGGCCGGGAAGTCCTTGCGCGCGACGATCGTCATCGGCACGTCGGTGACCAGGCCGATCGGCTCGAAGCTGTCGATCGCGTTGTAGCTGAGCTTGCGGTACAGCGAAGGCGCGGTGGCATGGCCGATGTGGTGCAGGAACAGCGTGTAGCCGTCCGGCGCGGCCTTGGCGACGCGCGCGGCGCCGATGGTGCCGCCGGCGCCGCCGACGTTCTCGATGATGATCTGCTGCTTGAGCTTGGTGCCCATCGACTGCGCCACCAGGCGCGCCACCGTGTCGGTCGGGCCGCCGGCCGCGAAAGGCACGATCATGGTGATCGTCTTGGTGGGGTAGGTCTGTGCATGCGCCATCGCGCTGCCGAACAATGCCAGGCAGGCGGCGGCGCGCATCAGGGTGATTTTCATGGTGTAGTCCTTGGTCTCTTGTTTATAAGTTATGCCCAACCGTCCATCTGACGCACGCAAACTTGGCTGATCGTGTCCGCACGAACCGCGCCGTGCCCGGTCGTCAGTCATCAGGTATGTACGCAGGCTTGGTTGTACCAGCAAATAGACGGTTGTGCAACTAAGGGAAAACCGCAATTGCATGCCGCGTTATACTTATCCTTATTGGGTAAGGAGAGCGACATGCGGGGCGCCGGTCCCTGCTCATCCATATTAATCCGACCTGGCCATGGACGGCGCGCGCACCGCACGCGGCGGGCGCCGGCTTGCCGCCAGCGGTGCCAGGCTGGCGCCGGGGAGGTCGCCATGCAGCGCGCACGCCGCTTCGCTTTTTTTCTTGCAGCAGCCGTTTTACCCGCGGCCGGCGCGCCGTCCGCTGCCGCGCCGGCCTGGGAAGAACCGGTCGAGATCGCAATCGGGCGCGGCGCCAGGGGCCCCTGGCGCCAGAACGATTCGTACTACGACTACGTCGACGACGCCAGCGTCGCCTTCGCCCGCGACGGCAGCCTGGCCGTGGCCTGGGTCGACCAGAAGAGCAGGGACGTCTGGCTGCGCGGCGTTGCGAAAGACGGCCGGCCGGGCGCGCCGGTCAACGTTTCGCGCAGTCCCGCCACCTTTTCCTGGCTGCCGCGCATCGCCGCCGACCCAGGCCGTCCCGGGCGCCTGTGCCTGCTGTGGCAGGAAATCGTTTTTTCGGGAGGCTCGCACGGCGGCGACATCCTGTTCGCCTGCTCGGACGAGCACGGCAAGGACTTCTCCACGCCGCTCAACCTGTCGCGCTCGACCGGCGGCGACGGCAAGGGGCGGCTCGCCCGCGATGCCTGGTCGAACGGCAGCCTCGATCTCGCCATCGGCGCCGACGGCGCCGTGTTCGCGGCCTGGACCGAATACCATGGCGCATTGTGGATGGCGCGCTCGTTCGACCGCGGCGCCAGCTTTTCCGCGCCGCGCCGCATCGCGGGCGACCAGGCGCGGCCGGCCCGCGCGCCGGCGCTGGCCCTCGGCCCGAACGGCGCCGTCCACCTGGCCTGGAGCGTGGGCGAAGACCCGCGGGCAGCCATCCGCGTCGCCCGTTCGCGCGACCGGGGCGCCAGCTTCGGGCCGCCGCTGCAGGTCGGCGGCGGCGCGGGCGCCGCCGATGCGCCGCGGCTCGCCGCCGACGGCGCAGGCAGCCTGCACCTGGTCTACGCGCAGGGCGGCGCCGTGCGGTATGCGCGCGCCGCCCCCGGCGCGCCTTTTAGGCCGGCACGCACGCTCTCGAACGGGCCGGCGCGCGCCGCGGCTGCCTATCCGACGCTGGCCGGCGACGGGCGCGGCGTCCTTGTCGCGGCCTGGGAAAACATGGGCAACGGGGGGCGTCCGCGCTCGCTCGGCATCGCCGTCTCGCGCGATGGCGGACGCAGTTTTTCCGCGCCCGCCACGGTGCCCGGCAGCGAGGCGCCTGCCGGCGGCGCCAACGGCAGCCAGCAGGGCTTGCTGGGCTCGAAGCTGGCCGTCGCGTTCGACGGCAGGATCGCGCTCGTCAACAGCAGCCTGGTGCCCGGCCGGCGCAGCCGGGTATGGCTGATGCGGGCGCGCTGACGGCCCGCACGGCCCGGCCGCCGCCCGTGCGCGCGCCCGCCGCGGCGCAGGCCTTGTATCGCGCGGATTCTCGCCTAAGCTGATGGTGCGGGGCTCGCGGCATCGTCCCGCCGCGCGGTTTGCGCGGCCCGCCGCTCATCTTGAATCAACAGGAGGAAATGATGAACCATCGCCTCATCCTCAGGCTCGCCGCCTTTGTCGGCGTCGTGTTCGGTATCGCGCTGATGTTCGGACCGGACGCCCTCATGCGTGCCTACGGCGCGGAAGGTCTCAACAACGCCGGGCGCGGCATGGCCATGCTGTGCGGTTCCCTGCTCACCGCTTTCGCCATCATGAATTTTGCCGCCAGCCGCGCCCCGGACATGGCGGAAATCCACTACGTCCTGATCGGCAACCTGGTCGCCTTCACCCTTGGCTTCGTGATCACGCTGTATCGCCAGCTCATGGTCGAGACGGTGCCCGATACCGCCTGGCTCAACGTGATCCTGAACCTCGGTTTCGCCGCCCTGTTCGGCTACCTGTACATGGCCAGCCCGGCCGGCTATCGCCTGCACTCCCGGACGCACCACGCTTAAAGGGGGCGCGCCAGGCTGCGCGGCGCAGCCCGGCGCGCAAGACCAGGCGCCGGCAAGGCGTTACCGCGGCGAAGCCGACAGGTCCGGCGGCGCGCCCTCAGCGCACGCCGGCCACCGCCAGTGCCGTCATGTTGACGATCCTGCGCACCGTCGCGCTCGGACTGAGTATGTGCACCGGCTTGGCCGCGCCGAGCAGGATCGGTCCGACCGTGACGCCCTTGCCCGAGGACACCTTCAGGATATTGAAGGCGATGTTGGCCGCGTCCAGCGAGGGCATCACCAGCAGGTTGGCGCTGCCGGCAAAGCCGCCTTCGGGCTGGTACAGGCGCCGGATGTCTTCGGACAGGGCGGCGTCGCCGTGCACCTCGCCGATCACGCACAGCGCGGGGTCGAGCGCGCCCAGCAGCGCGCGCGCCTCGCGCATCTTGCGCGCCGAGGGACGCTCGGAGGAGCCGGCATTCGAATGCGACAGCAGGGCCACTTTCGGCTCCAGCCCGAACTGGCGCAGCTCGGCCGCGGCCAGGCGCGTGATGGCCGCCAGTTCCTCGGCCGAGGGGCTGTCGTTGACATAGGTGTCGGTGATGAACAGGGTCAGCTTGTCGAGCACGAGGGCGTTCATCGCCGCCAGCACGGTGGCGCCGGGCGCCATGCCGATCACGTCCTTCACGTGCACCAGGTGGCTGTCGTAGCTGCCGCGCATGCCGCAGATGAGGGCGTCGACCTCGGCGCGCGCCAGCAGCCGCGTGCCCTGCAGGGTCGTGTCGCCCTCGGCCTCGACCAGGGTGTAGTCGACGCCTTCGCGCAGGCGCAGGCCGTTATGCTCGATGGCCGCGCCGACCTCGGCGGCGCGGCCGATCAGTACCGGCTGCGCCAGGCCGCCGTCGACCACGGTCTGCACCGCGCGCAGCACGCGCGCGTCCCCGGCCTCGGCATAGGCCACGCGGCGCGGCCTGGCCTTGGCCTTGGCGAACACCGGCTTCATGAAGAAGCCCGTATGGTAGATCATCTCGGCCAGGCGCTCGCGGTAGGCCGCCATGTCGGTGATCGGGCGCGCGGCCACGCCCGACTCCTCGGCGGCCCTGGCGACGGCCGGAGCGATGGCCGCCATCAGGCGCGGGTCGAAGGGTTTCGGAATGATGTAGTCGGGGCCGAAGCGCAGGTCGTCGCCCGCGTAGGCCGCGGCCACGGCGTCGTTCGCCTCGGCTTCGGCCAGTTCCGCGATCGCCGTCACGCAGGCCAGCTTCATCGCCTCGGTGATGCGCGTGGCGCCACAGTCGAGCGCGCCGCGGAAGATGTAGGGAAAGCAGAGCACGTTGTTGACCTGGTTCGGATAGTCCGAACGGCCGGTGGCGACGATGCAGTCGGGCCGCGCCGCGCGCGCCACTTCCGGCCGGATCTCCGGCTCCGGATTGGCCAGCGCCAGGATCACCGGGCGCTCGGCCATGGTCCTGACCATCGCGGCCGAGAGCACGCCCGCCGTCGAGCAGCCGAGGAAGACGTCGGCGCCCTGCACGATGTCGGCCAGCGTGCGCGCGCCGATCTCCTGGGCATAGCGCGCCTTGTTCGCCTCCATGTCGGCTTCGCGGCCGCGGTAGATGACGCCTTTCGAATCGGCCACGTAGATGTGCTCGCGCTTGACGCCCAGGCTCACCATCATGTCGAGGCAGGCAATGGCCGCCGCGCCGGCGCCGCTGGCGGCCAGTTTCACCCGGCCGATGTCCTTGCCGACCACCTTCAGCGCATTCATCAGGGCGGCGCTGGAGATGATGGCCGTGCCATGCTGGTCGTCGTGGAAGACCGGGATGTTCATGCGTTCGCGCAGCTGCTTCTCGATGTAGAAGCACTCGGGCGCCTTGATGTCTTCGAGGTTGATGCCGCCGACGGTGGGTTCCAGCATCGCGATGGCGTCGACCAGCTTGTCGGGATCCATCTCGTCGAGCTCGAGGTCGAACACGTCGACGCCGGCGAATTTCTTGAACAGGCAGCCCTTGCCTTCCATGACCGGCTTCGCGGCCAGCGGCCCGATGTTGCCCAGGCCGAGCACGGCGGTACCGTTGGTGATGACGGCCACCAGGTTGCCGCGCGAAGTGTACTCGGCGGCCATGGCGGGGTCGGCTGCGATCTCTTCGCAGGCATAGGCCACGCCCGGCGAATAAGCGAGCGACAGGTCGCGCTGGTTCGACAGCGGCTTGGTGGCCACGACCTCGATCTTGCCGCGGGTCGGACTGCGGTGGTAGTCGAGCGCGTCGGCGCGCAGCTGGGTATCGCGCGGCTCTTCCTGGTTGCTCTCGGTGCTCATGTGGTCTCCTTTGCAGGGCCGTCGGCGCCGCGCCGAATGCGCTCGAGCGGGTACGGAGCGCGCAGGCGGCCGATGGCCGGTGGGTGTGGGCTCATCATACGTGATCGCGCCCGATCCTGCGCCTGGCGAGTTCTGCGGCGTCGCCCGGTTCAGCGCACGTCCGCCCGCTTGTGGGCCGGCCGGATGGTCCAGTAGTGGATCGTGCGGCCGTCGACGCGCTCGGTCTTTTCGTGCGGCCACTCCGGTCCCATGTCGAAGGCGTGGGAAACCACGCGCGCGCCGACCTTGAGCTGCTTCCAGAGGCGCGGGCGCAGGCGCGCGTTCACGTTGGGCAGCAGGTAGAGCGTCACCACCGAAGCGGCCGAGACATCGGTTTCGAAGAGGTCGGCCACCCGGAAGTCGACCCGGTTCGCCACGCCGGCCTGCTCGGCGTTCCTGCGCGCCTCGGCGATGCGTTCGGGGTCGAGGTCGATGCCGGTGCCGCGCGCGCCGTGGAACTTCGCCGCCGTCACCACGATGCGCCCGTCGCCGCAACCGAGGTCGTACAGCACGTCCTTCCTGCCGACCTTCGCCAGTTGCAGCATGCGCTCGACCACTGGCTGCGGTGTCGGCACGTAGGGCACGTCGAGCGGCGGCGGCGCGGCGGCGGGCTGGGCAAGCAGGCGTGCATGCGCCAGCAGCAGGCCGGCGGCGCCGGCGCCGAGCGTGACCAGGGCCTGGCGGCGGGGGAGGGATTTCATCGGCATGCTCCTTGTGGGTTGGTTGAGCGGATCAGGCGCCGGGCTCGGGCTGCCTGCCCAGCCAGGGCAGCAGCGGCAGCCCGGCCGCCAGCACGGCCACGCCGACCCAGGCGGCGTTCAGGCCGCCGAGCGACTGGCTGTATACATAGGAAAGGCTCGACCACGGCATCCAGGCGCAGGTGGCGCAGAACAGCAGCGGCAGGAGCGGGAACAGGGGCACCTTGTAGGGGCGGGCTAGGGCGGGTTCGCGCCGGCGCAGCACGAACAGCGACAGGCCGGCCAGCAGGAAGAACAGCCAGAACACGGGCGCCGTGAATTCGACCATGGCCTGGAAGCCGCCGCCGAACAGCCCGCCCAGTCCGACCAGCAGCAGGGCGGCCAGGCCCTGCACCAGCATCGCCACCGCCGGCGTGCCGGGCTGGCCGTCCCAGCGCCCGAGCCGGCGCAGGCGGCGCCAGTCGCAGCCCATGGCATAGCCCGAGCGCGCGCCGACGATCATGGTCGCGTTGATCGAGGTGAGCGCCGAGACGGCCACCAGCAGCGCCATCAGCTTTTCGCCCCCGCTGCCGAAGGTCTTGCGCATGACGTCGGCGGCCAGCGTGGTCGAAGCGGCCATGCCCTGCAGGCCGAGCGTCTTCCAGCAGGCCCAGGTGACGAGCAGGTAGAGCACGGTGATGATCAGGATCGACAGCGTCAGGGCGCGCACGATGCCCTGCGGTCCGCCGCGAACCTCGGCGCTGATATAGGCTGCCTCGTTCCAGCCGCCGTAGGTGAGCAGCACGAAGACCATGGCCATGCCGAAGGAGACGGAGCCGGCCGCGGCGGGCGGGGGCGGGGCCGGGCCGGGGCCGGCGAAGGTGGCGGCGGCCACGGCCAGCAGCAGCAGGCCACCGACTTCGGCCAGCGTGAGCCAGCGCTGGGCGGCGGCGCCGCTGCGCAGGCCGCGCAGGTTGACCAGCGCAAGCAGGCCGATCGCGCCGCCGGCGTAGGCGAGCGGCCCCCAGGCGGGGGACAGGCCGGGCACGGGCCAGGCTTGCTGCATGTAGTCGCCGAACACGAAGGCGAGCAGGGCGATGGAGCCGGTGGTGATCACGGAAAAACGCGCCCAGCCGAACAGGAAGGCGACCGTGCGCCCGTAGGCGCGGCGCAGGAAATGGTAGTCGCCGCCGGGATGGGCGCAGGAGGTGGCCAGTTCGGCATAGCACAGGGCGCCGGCCAGCGACACCAGGCCGCCCAGGATCCACATGCCGAACATGCCCTCGGCGCTGCCGGACAGGCCGGCGACGATGGCCGGCGCCTTGAAGATGCCGGCGCCGATGACGACGCCGACGATCAGCGCGACCGCCTCGCGCAGGCCGAGCAGGGGCTGCGGGCCCGCGGCCACGCCCGCTGCAACATGCGCCTGTCGTTCGCTTGAGTCCATGGCACGTACGCTCCTGGTCGTTCGCGTGGGGGGGGGCGAGGACGGTTCACCTGCAGGCGCGGCCCTTCGCCTGACCTCGGCTGTCGCCGGCCGGTCATCCACGTCCGGGGTTCGACGCTGCCGAGCCGAGTTTGGTTCCCGATAAGGGGACCGATAAGGGGACCGATAAGGGGACCGATAAAGTGTCCCGGCTTTCGCCGCGGCCGGCAGGGGCGCGTCCGGCATGCACGTTGATTTGCTACACTGCCGACATTAACCACAATCACATTTCCCATGTCCCAAGCGCTTGAACTGCGCGCCCAGGCCTTGCGCTGGCTGCTGGAAACCGATCCATCGGCCAAGGCCGCGGGCGTGGCCGCCATGGCGCACGCCTTCGCCGGCGGCGCGCTTCGGCTCGACAGTGCCGCCGTGCACCCGCACCACGAGGCCATTCCCGGCCGGCCGGCGCGTCCCGTGCTGGTCGCGCCGCGCCAGGTCGGGCGCCGCTCGATGGCCACCGTCGAGGGCCGCGCCATGCTGGTGCACGCATTGGCGCACATCGAATTCAACGCCGTCAACCTGGCGCTCGACGCCCTGTGGCGCTTTCCCGGCATGCCGCATGCGTATTACACGGACTGGCTGCGGGTATCGAAGGAAGAGGCCGACCACTTCACGCTGCTGGCCGGCCACCTGGCCACGCTCGGCCATGCCTACGGCGATTTCAGCGCCCACGACAGCCTGTGGGAGATGGTCGAGAACACGCGGGACGACGTCCTGGCGCGCATGGCGCTGGTGCCGCGCACGCTGGAGGCGCGCGGACTCGATGCGATTCCGCCGCTGCGCGCGAAGATTGCCCAGGCGGGCGACCTGGCGGCCGCCGCCATCCTCGACATCATCCTGCGCGACGAAGTCGGGCACGTCGAGATCGGCAACCGCTGGTACGGCTTCCTGTGCGAGGCGCGCGGCCTGCCGCTGCGCGCGACCTACGACGCGCTCGTCGTCCAGTACCGGGCGCCGGTACTGAAAGGCCCGTTCAACCTCGACGCGCGCCGCCGCGCCGGTTTCAGCGAAGAGGAACTGGCGCGCTTTGCCTGACGCGCATCCCACGCACCCCGGCACGCGCACGTCGAGCGCCGCACCGTGCGCGCGCTCAACCCGGAAGAGGCGCCCGGACGGGCGTTCGAAAATTTCGACG
Source organism: Massilia jejuensis (assembly GCF_042656795.1). Classification (NCBI taxonomy): domain Bacteria; kingdom Pseudomonadati; phylum Pseudomonadota; class Betaproteobacteria; order Burkholderiales; family Oxalobacteraceae; genus Massilia; species Massilia jejuensis. The sequence goes on from NZ_JBHSMS010000087.1 coordinate 34,598, forward strand.
ACAGTCCTGCAAACAACTCGCTTTTTGTTCCCGGCTGGCACGCGCATAATGGGATTCATGCACGGGACGGCAGGCGCCGGGCGGGGACGGCAAGCGGGAAACGCAGCCGACGCCGGGCCGGCGCCGATATTCGAATCGTTCGAACGGCCGCTCACAGAAGGAACCCATCATGTTGAAAGTACGTAAGAGCGAGGAGCGCGGCGTGGCCGACTTCGGCTGGCTCGATTCAAGGCATACCTTTTCGTTCGGCCACTACCAGGACCCGGCGCACATGGGCGTCGGTCCGCTGCGCGTCATCAACGAAGACCGCGTGGCCGCCGGCCGCGGTTTCGATTCGCACGGCCACCGCGACATGGAAATCATCTCGTATGTGCTCGAGGGTGCGCTCGAACACAAGGACAGCATGGGCAACGGGTCGGTACTGCGCCACGGCGACGTCCAGCGCATGAGCGCCGGCAGGGGCGTGGTGCACAGCGAATTCAATCATTCGCGTACCGAGCCGGTGCATTTCCTGCAGATCTGGATCCAGCCGAACGAAGTGGGCGCGCCGGCCGGCTACGAGGAGAAGCATTTCGACGCGGCCTCGAAAACCGGCCGCCTGCGGGTGATCGCCTCGCCCGACGGCGTCGACGGCTCGGTGTCGATCCGCCAGGATGCGTCGATCCATGCCGCGATCCTGCACGGCGGCGACGATGTCGGCTTCCCGCTGCGCCAGGGCCGGACCGCGTATGTGCACGTGGCGCTCGGCGCGCTGAGCGTGAACGGCGTGGCCCTGAAAGCCGGCGACGCGGTGCGCATCGACGACGAGGCGCAGGTGCGCCTGAGCGGCGCCGAGAACGCGGAAGTGCTGCTGTTCGACCTGCCGCGCTGAGCGGCCGTTTCAGGGCAGGGCGGGTGCGGACGCGCTACCGTAGCGCCCGCCTAGCGCGCCGTCGCCATGCGCCGCACTGCCGCGCCGTCGCGCAGACGCGCGCGCCACCACGCGAGCGCCGCGCCTTCCTCGCCGGTGCGCCAGCCGAGATACAGCGTCTCGTCGGGTTTGGGCTCATCGACGTCCTTGGCCACCAGGCGGCCCTGCGCGACATCGTCGGCGACCCAGGCCGCCGGCAGGAAGCCGAAGCCCAGGCCGGCGCGCTGGAAATCGTACTTGGTCTGCATGTCCGGCACCGTTAGCGTGTCCTGGCCGAACAGGAGGCCGACGGTGCGCGCCTCCAGCCGGCGCGCCGAGTCGGCCACGGCGACCGCGCGGTGCGCGGCCAGGTCCGCCTTCGAGAGCGAACCCGTGATGCTTGCCAGCGGATGCATGGGCGCCACCACGAACACGAACGAGAGGGTGCCGACCGCCTCGGCCGTGTAGCCGCCGCCCGGCGGCCCGCTGCCGGCCGCCCCCACCAGCAGGTCGGCGCGGCGGTCGAGCAGCGCTTCCCAGGTTCCCGACAATTCCTCCTTTACCAGGCGCAGGCGGGTCTGGTCGGCCACGGCGCAGAAGGCCGCGATGTCGTCCATCAGCGCGCCGGGCGAGAGCATCGAATCGATGGCGAGCGTAAATTCGGTTTCCCAGCCCGATGCCACGCGGCGCACGCGCCGTTCCAGGTCGCCGGCGGCTTTGAGCAGGTAGCGGCCTTCCTTGAGCAGCTCGGCGCCGGCGCCGGTCAGTTCCACGCGCGGGCCGAAACGCTCGAACAGCTGCACGCCGAGGTCGTCCTCCAGTTTCGCGACCGTGTAGGAAATCGTCGAGGGCACCCGGAACAATTCCCTGGCGGCGGCCGCGAAGGAGCCGCGGCGGGCGATGGCGTCGACGGTGAGCAGGGCGTCCAGGCTGAGTTTGAGCATGCGGGCAGGGAGTGAAAGCGTCGACCCGCATTCTACGCCCGCCACCGCAGCGTTCGCCCTGAAAGCACAATAATTGACGGCAATCAATTGATCATCCCGATAAGCGGCAGATTTTTTGATCTATAACAAAGCGACAATACCCGGCGTAAGCCCGGTGTAAGAAATCCGTAAGGAAACAGGCACATCCTGCCGGATGAAGTACCGGCTTTTAGCTGGTGAGTCCGCTTGAAGCCAGAACGTGCATGTATCGATTCAGTCCGCGTATAAGAACCCAGACAGGAGACATGAGCATGAAGAAGGATGACAAAGCACCGAAGCAGCCCGCCGCCACCCGCCGCAAGTTCCTGGGCAGCGCGGCGGCCGGCACCGCACTGGCCTTTCCGATGGTCGCCACCGCGCAGGCCCCGGCCAGGATGCGCTTCCAGAGCACCTGGCCGAGCAAGGACATCTTCCACGAATACGCGCTCGATTTCGCCAAGAAGGTCAACGACATGACTGGCGGCGAACTGCGCATCGAGGTCTTGCCCGCCGGCGCGGTGGTGCCCGCCTTCGGCCTGCTCGACGCGGTCTCGAAAGGCACGCTCGACGGCGGCCATGGCGTCATGGGCTACAACTACGGCAAGCAGAGCGCGATCGCGCTCTGGACGTCCGGCCCGGCCTACGGCATGGACGCCAACATGGTCCTGGCCTGGCACAAGTACGGCGGCGGCAAGGCCTTGCTGGCCGAGCTGTACGACGGCATCGGCGCCAACGTGGTGTCCTTCCTGACCGGGCCGATGCCGACCCAGCCGCTGGGCTGGTTCAAGAAGCCGATCAGCAAGAAGGAAGACCTGAAGGGCATGAAGTTCCGCACCAACGGCCTGGCGATCGACCTGTTCACGACCATGGGCGCGGCGGTGAACGCGCTGCCCGCCGGCGAGATCGTGCCGGCCATGGACCGCGGCCTGCTCGACGGCGCCGAATTCAACAACGCCAGCTCGGACCGGCTGCTCGGCTTTCCCGACGTGTCCAAGGTCTGCATGCTGCAAAGCTTCCACCAGAGCTCGGAACAGTTCGAGATCACCTTCAACAAGACCAAGTACAACGCGCTGCCGGCCAAGCTGAAGGCGATCATCGAAAACGCGGTCGAGGCGGCATCGGCCGACATGTCCTGGAAGGCCGTCGACCGCTATTCGAAGGACTACCGCGACATGCAGGCCACGCAAGGCGTCAAGTTCTACAAGACGCCGGACGCGCTGCTGCAGGCGCAGCTGGCCGTGTGGGACGAGGTGGTCGCCAAGAAGGGCGCCGGGAATGCGCTGTTCAAGAAGGTGGAAGCCTCGATGCGTGCTTTTGCCGAGCGGGCGATGAAGTGGGACATGGACACCAACAACCCGCGCCGCATGGCCTACAACCACTACTTCGGGCGCAAGGCGCCGCCGAAGAAGGCGTAAGTCCGCGATCGCGGCAGTGCGGTTCGCCATCCCGCCGCGCGCGGGGTGGCGTTTGGGCTCGCTTGGGCTCGCAACGACGACCGGGAGCAGCGCCATGCAGAACGTCTTGTTTTTCGTCGACCGGGTCAGCAGCTGGGTCGGCCAGGCCTTTTCCTGGCTGATCGTGGTGCTCACCTTCCTCATCACCTGGGAAGTGTTCGCGCGCTACGCCCTGAATGCGCCCAACCCCTGGGCCTTCGACCTGATGATCATGATGTACGGCGCCGCCTTCATGATGGCCGGCGCCTATACCCTGGCCAAGAACGGCCACGTGCGCGGGGACGTGCTCTACAGCTTCTTTCCGCCGCGCCTGCAGGCCGGGCTCGACCTGCTGCTCTACATCGTCTTCTTCATCCCGGGCGTCGTCGCGCTGGCCTGGGCCGGCTATACCTATGCCGCCGAATCCTTCGCCATCCGCGAGCATTCCACGCTGACCGCCAACGGCCCGCCGCTGTACCCGTTCAAGATGGTGATTCCCTTTGCCGGCATCCTGCTCCTGCTGCAGGGCCTGGTCGAGATCGTGCGCTGCGTGCTCTGCCTGCGCCTCGGCGCGTGGCCGGCGCGCGAAGCGGACGTCGAGGAAGTCGACGTCGACCAGCTCAAGGCCATGGTGCACGCGGACGAGCGGGAGGCGACATGAGAAAGGAAATCTGGTTCGGCCTGTCGATCCTGATCGCCATCGTCGTCGCGCTGTTCGCCCTGATGCCGGCTCCGGCCGACATGACCAACGGCCACCTCGGCCTGTTGATGCTGGCGCTGGTGGTGGTCGCCATCATGCTCGGCTTTCCGACCGCCTTCACCCTGATGGGCATGGGCATGATGTTCGCCTGGTTCGCCTTCCGCAGCAGCGACCCGAACCAGGCCACCCAGCTCACGCTCGACCTGATGGTGCAGCGCGCCTATTCGGTCATGGCGAACGACGTCCTGATCTCGATTCCGCTGTTCGTCTTCATGGGCTACCTGGTCGAGCGCGCCAACCTGATCGAGCGCCTGTTCAAGAGCCTGCACCTCGCGATGGCGCGCGTGCCCGGATCGCTGGCCGTGGCGACCATCATCACCTGCGCCATCTTCGCCACCGCCACCGGCATCGTCGGCGCCGTCGTCACCCTCATGGGCCTGCTGGCGCTGCCGGCCATGCTCAAGGCGGGCTACAGCACCCAGCTCTCGGCCGGCTGCATCACGGCCGGCGGCTGTCTCGGCATCCTGATTCCGCCCTCGGTGCTCCTGATCGTGTACGGTGCGACCGCCGGCGTGTCGGTGGTCAAGCTGTATGCGGGCGCGCTGTTTCCGGGGATCATGCTCGCCGCCTTGTATGTCGGCTATGTGCTCGTCATCGCCAAGTTCAGGCCGAAACTGGCGCCGCCCTTGCCGGCCGCCGAGCGGGTCGTGGCGCTGCCGGCGTTCACGCAGTCCATCCCCGACGCCTACCATCGCAACGCGGTGCCGGGCCTGGTGCGCGCGCTCAAGGGCGAGCGCGGCGCGCACGTGCCCGGGCGCACGCTGGCGTCGAACCTGTTCGTGGCCCTGCTGCCGGCGCTCGCGTTCGCCGCCGTCATGGGCGTGAGCTACCGCGTGCTCACGGCGCCGGAAGCGGCGCCCACGGAACTGGTCGAAATGGGTGCGCAGGGCGATGTCGCGGCATCCTCCGGCAGCGGCGACGCCGGCGGCTTGCAGGAGCCGCCCGCCGACGCGGGGCTGGCCGAGCCGCCGGTCGAGGGGGGCCTGGCCGAGCCGCCGGTCGAGGGCGCGACGGCCGTGCCGCCGGGGCAGGCCGCACCGGCGGCGCCGGCCGGCCCGCAGGCGATCGAGGCCGCGGCGGACATCCCGGCCAGGGAAGCCGTCGCCAGGACGGCCTCGAGCACCTACTGGACGGTGCTCGGCGTGGGCGCCGCCGCGCTGCTGGTCTTCTATGCCTTCTTCAGCTTCGCGCGCCTGGAGATCTTCAAGATGCTGCTCGGGTCCTTGTTCCCGCTGGCGATCCTGATCCTGTCCGTCCTGGGCAGCATCGTGTTCGGCCTGGCGACGCCGACCGAGGCGGCGGCCATGGGCGCCTTCGGCGGCCTGCTGCTGGCGATCGCCTATCGCCGCTTCAACTTCAACCTGCTGCGCGATTCGGCCCACCTGACGGCGAAGACGACGGCCATGGTGTGCTGGCTGTTCGTCGGCTCGAGCATCTTCTCGGCCGCCTTCGCGCTCCTGGGCGGGCAGGAAATCATCAACGACTGGGTGCTCGGGATGGACCTCACCCCGGTGCAGTTCATGCTGCTGGCGCAGGTGGTGATCTTCCTGCTCGGCTGGCCGCTGGAGTGGACCGAGATCATCGTCATCTTCATGCCGATCTTCGTGCCCTTGCTGGCCCATTTCAACATCGATCCGCTGTTTTTCGGGCTGCTGGTGGCGATGAACCTGCAGACGGCCTTCCTGTCGCCGCCGGTGGCGATGTCGGCCTTCTACCTGAAGGGCGTGGCGCCGCCGCACGTCACGCTGAACCAGATCTTCATGGGCATGCTGCCCTTCATGGGGCTGCAGGTGCTGGGCATCGTGCTGTTGTACACCTTCCCGGCGATCGGGCTATGGCTGCCGGGGGTGCTCTACAAGTAAGGGGCGATCGGCCGCGCCCGGAAAACCCCGTGTCGCCGGCTGCCGGCATGCACACCGATTTCCGGGCGGGCAATCAGAACACGCGGTGGATCCAGCCGTGCCGGTCTTCGGCGCGGCCGTTCTGGATATCGAGCAGCGCGGTCTTCAGGCGCGTCGTGACCGGTCCCGCTTCGCCGCTGCCGATCCGCGCTTCGAAGCCCTTGCCCTTGACCTTGCCGATCGGCGTCACCACCGCGGCGGTGCCGCAGGCGAAGGCTTCGCTCAGGCGGCCGCTGGCGGCGTCTTCTTTCCACTGCTGGATCGAATACGGCTCTTCGCGCACCGTCAGGCCCATGTCGCGCGCCAGCACGATCAGCGAGTCGCGGGTGATGCCCGGCAAGATGGTGCCGGTCAGCGGCGGGGTCTGGATCGTGCCGTCCTCGAACACGAAGAAGATGTTCATGCCGCCGAGTTCCTCGACCCAGCGCTTTTCGACCGCGTCCAGGAACACGACCTGGTCGCAGCCTTCGCGCGTGGCTTCGGCCTGCGCGGCCAGGCTGGCGGCATAGTTGCCGCCGCACTTGGCGTCGCCGGTTCCGCCGGGCGCGGCCCGGATGTAGTGCTCGGAGACCCACAGGGTGATGCCGGCGGCGCCGCCCTTGAAGTAGTTGCCGACCGGCGAAGCGAAGATGCAGAACAGGTATTCATTGGCCGGACGCACGCCCAGCGCCGCTTCGGTGGCGATCATGAATGGACGCAGGTACAGGGCCGAGCCTTCGCCTTTCGGAATCCAGTCGCGGTCTTCGCTGACGATGGCATGCACGCCTTCCAGGAACAGTTCCTCCGGCAGCGGCGCCATGGCCAGGCGGACCGCGGAATTCCTGAAGCGGCGCGCGTTGGCGTCCGGGCGGAACAGGGCGGCTCCGCCGTCCGGCTGCGGATAGGCCTTCAAGCCTTCGAAGATTTCCTGCGCATAGTGCAGCACCATGGTCGACGGGTCGAGCGAGAGCATGCCGCGCGCTTCGACCTTGCCGTCGTGCCAGCCGCGGCCCTCGGTATAGCGGATCGTGACCATGTGGTCGCTGAACGCACGGCCGAAGCCGGGATTATCGAGCAGTGCCGTACGGTCGGCGGTGGGAAGGGGCATGGGGCTTTTCTGGATCGACAGGGTCGATGGACCAACTTTGTTCATACAGTCTCCGGGAATCTACAATGCGCGACAGTGCGGTAGTGCGTCGTCAGGCGGTATTATCGATCAATCACGGCATTTTAGCTGCCGGAAATTCGACCGGACGGGTGAAAACGGGGCGTGCCGGCACGTTTTTGGGGAGAAAACGTGCTTGCATCGCTCGGCGCTCAGCTGCCAGCGAGCGCAGGGCGCCTTTTTTCCGGCATGCTGAGCGGGGCCGCAAGATTGCGGCCCTGGCCCGCGTTTTGCGACAAGTGCGGACCGGCAGCGCCTGTCGGCCCAAAAGCCTTCGCAATGGCGGCTGTAGGGGTGACGGATACTGTTTTGCTTGTAAACGTTGGCTTGGCTCGTTACGCTGCTTGGACATGAACCTGCTCGACGGGCTTGCCCGCACCGATATCGATCCCGCCATGCTGGCGAAGGTGCGTACATTGGTCGAGCAGCAGCAAGCCCAGCTGTTGCCATTTGCGGACTCTACGCCGGCTTGACTCTGCCGCGGCATCTACGTCCCGCAGGCGGGCTGGATTGTGTTCCTCCTCAAGCTGGCGATCGCCGTGTCGGTCATGGGCGCGCTCAGCTGGTACAGCGCCGGCCAGTTCAACTGGGCGGCCATGCAGGCCACCCCCTGGCTGCGCGCGCTGACATTGGTATGCATCGTCGGCGCCAGGGCGGCGGCCTACTTTGCCGTATTGTTCGCCCTCGGCTTCCGCGTGGGCGACTTCAAACGGCGCGGCAAGTAGCACGCCACCCCGGCCGTCGGCGGCCAACGGCCAGCGCCACGGCGCCGGCAAGAAGCAGGACCGGCACTGCCGGCTCGGGCACCTCGCCGGTATCAGGGTTGACGATCCGAACGCTAAAATTTGGCGCCATCGTCATGCCGATTTCCTCGAGCGACGCATTGAGGAATAATGCGTCTTCCAGCGAAAACGCCACCAGCGTCTGGTCCGCCACGGCCAGCGCCGCGAAGGTCAGCGTAAACAGGACGCCGCCGCCGTCCGCGCCTGGCACTGCCCCGATCAGGGACGCCCCGGTGAAGGAAACGATGCCGCCGGCTTCGTCGACGGCACCCTCGATGAAGAAGGTCGTGCCCGCTCCTTGCAGGAACCCACCTTCCTGCTGGGATACGAAACGCATGGCCCCGGGCGCATAACGCACACTCAGGTTATAAGCGTAAAGGTCGCTGATATCGTCGACCAGGATGCCTAGTTCGAATTGCTCGCCTGCGGTTACCGACGCCGGGCCTGCATAGCTGAGGGTCGGAACTGCCAGCGCTGACGAAGCGCCGCACAAAGCCAGCAGCGCGAATAACGCTGCAGAGAAGAAGTGTTTCATGACATTCCTTTCAGGTTATTTGCACACGGTGCCGGCAGGGACCTTGCTGGCTACAAGGGCGAGGTCGCGCGCGTCGACAATGCCGTTGTTGTCCAGGTCAACGACCGGATTGAACGAAGGATTTCCTGCTCGCATGCCAAACGACGCCTTGACCAGGCCGAGGTCATCGCAATTGACGACGCCATCGCGATTCAGGTCGCCGACAATGGCCGCGCCGATCACCTGGCTCGTCAGGACCGCGAAATTGCGCAGGTCAGGCTGCAGCGCATGCTCCGCTGTAAAGGTGAGGGTCTCGACCGTGCCAACCGGGGCGGTAGAAGGCGGGGTTAGCTGCACCCGGACCAGCACGCTTGCACCGCTCGCCAGGGTGGCGCTGGCAGGCGTGACCGAGGTAATGTAGAGCCTATCGTCCCGGGCGACAAAGTTAAAGGTCCCCGCTGCTCCGTCATTGCGCACCTTGAACAGGTAATTGGTCAGCTGGCCGCGCGGCAAGCCCACCGCAATCGGCGCGACAACCGAGACCAGCTGCGGCACGACGGTCGATGCAATCACGCGCTGGAACTTGACGCGGCCAGCGAGTTCGCCCACGGCATAGACATTGAACGGCTCGTTAGGCACCTGCACCGTCCCGGTTTGGACGCCGGGTTGGGCCGTGTCGTTGGCCGACAACGTGAAATTGCGCAATACAGTGCCTGCGGGCGTACGGAACTGGAATGCCAGGTTCTGCGTCGTCCCCGTCATGCTTGCGAGCGCATGCAGCGTGGCGCCTGGCGCTGGCCAACCCGAGTAGGCCTTGGCGCCTAGATGTCCTGGGCGGCCCGCGCTGGTAACAAAGCGGAAACTGTCGAATGCCAGCGCGCTGCGGCCATTGATGATGATGGAAAATTCATCCAGCCCGCTGATGTTGACCTTCCACTCCCCCACTTGTGGCGCGTTGATCGATAGCACCAGTGCATTGCTGAGCGGGATCTGTTCGACACCGGGGCTTCCTGGCTGGACGACGCTGCCGTCCGGCCGCAGCACAGTGATGGCACCGGCGTTATTCACCTTGGCAACCGAAATGTTCAACCGGGTCATCCGGTTGTCGACCGGGAAGGTGAACGTCTTTTGTCCCCCGCTCAGTACGTCCGATACGGACAGGATATCGACCGAATCACTGCGCGACAGCACATCGGCCAGTTGGGCGACGCGGCCGGCCTCGGTCTGAGGAATCACAAACACTTGCCCCCCGGTGCTCTTGGCCACCGCAAAGTAGGCGGGGTCGTACGGTGAGCAACTGCCGAACAGCGAGAAGAAGACGCGCGATTTCTTCTCATATGCTAGGCTCAGCACGGAGCCGCGCTTGGCGGAATCCTTCGCGCTGGCATCGGTGAACAAATAAACCCGCGCGCCGTGCGATGCGCGGGCAACTGCCTTGTACAGGCCCTCCATGGCAAGTTCCGGGCAATCGCCGCCGCCGCTCGGGAACAGCCCGGCCAGGGCCGTCTTGAAACTGGCCTCGCTCTCGGTGACGAACGGCTCGGGGACAGTAGGGTCGCTGAACGGCGCCAGCACGTACTGCGTGGCCTGCTCGGGCGTGTTGAGGCGCGAATCGATGATCTGGCCGACCGCCGTGCGCACGCCCGTGATCGCGGTGCCCATGCTGCCGGTGGTGTCGATGGCAAAGGCAAACGGTGCACCGATTCCCAGCAAGGCCTTGTACTGGCGCTCGCCCACCCGCGTGCGTAGGTCGCGGAACAACTTCACCGATGCCTGGGCGGCCAGTGCAGCCGCCTGCGGGTGGCTGTCGCTGTGCGGCGAGTCGAACGCGCCGTCGCCGGTCAGCAGGCAAGACGACATATCCTTGTTAATGCCTCCCCAGCCGGGCGAGCCGTCAAAGCCGCCGCCGTGGCGGCACTTCCCCGGTAGCAGGTTGCGATTTTGCCCCGCGAAGTAGCCGCTGGTCAGCGAACGGGTAATCAGGTTGTCGCGCGCACACCCGTTGATGGCCGATACCGCGGCGCAGGTCGGTTCAGCGATACCAGCCTGGCCTCCCACCACGCTGCTGAAGCCCACCTGTGGGTGGACGCCGGTATTGTCCAGTTCGATCCAGTTGGAGTGGCTATAGAAATCCTGCAAAGTGTGCAAGGCCATACCGACGTTTTTCCGCGCCGCGTCCAGGTTGTTCGCGCCAAGGTCGGCCACCGCCTGGTTAACGTGCTTGACAATGTTCGTGCTACACGCGGAGATGTTCTCGCCATCGCAATGATAGGCCGAGTCCTTGGAGAAAATCTCGTCGACCTCGGCGTTGCCATCACGGATCTGTTCGCTGGCGTCGTTCATCGTCGATGACACCGTGGTCAAGGACAGGTCCTTGTACACCTGGGCAAGCGCAGTCTTGGTAATGGCAGAATGCGACTCTCCCGGCGTCACCGAGCCGAGTGCGGTGGACGGTACAAACGCGTTCGCATTTTGCAGGCAGAAAACACACAGAATGGCTTGCGCCAGCCGCGGCAATCTCGATGCATTCATAATGCCTTCCCTTCAAAAGTTAGGTTCGAGTAAGCGTGCTGATGACAGGGGTGTTGCGTGGTGCAGTGTTATCTAAGTGGGGGTGTCGCATCGGACTCGATGCCTATGCGCGCGCCGCTCAGGTCGGCGTAGCCCTTGATGCCTCGCTTGCGAAGCGCGGCCTCGATGCACGGCAAAGACTGCGTGCCGAACATGCGGAGCACGCCCGCGCCAATCGAGCGCATGCCGCCATTCATGCCGCCCTCGCGCAGCAGGTACACGATGGCGGGAATGTTGGATGGGACCAGCGCAGCAAAGACGGTTTGCATGTCGCTGTAGTCGGCGTCCCAGTGCGGAAACGGATTGTGCGCGGTGCCGCGCAAATGGAGATGTTTTTTAAAGAGCTTGCGCAGGGCGCGCAGCTCGGCTGCGTCTGCGGAGAGGCTCGCCATCGCCGCCTCGCATGATTCGGGCGTCTGGATTTCGCGGGGAACCGCTTGATCGCCGGCGTATGCCGGGGGGGCAGGCAGCGCTGCCGCCAGGCCAAGCAGAACACTGCCCGCAAGGGCCAGTCTCGTTCGCTGTAAGCTGATATATCGCATGATTGGCTTCGGTTCGCGGTCTAATCGAGTTAGCAATATCAATGCCCGATGTCTTTTCTGAGCAAAATCAAGAACTTGCGCGATAACTGCGTGCGGCGCTTAGAAAAATGTAAGGAAAGCCGACAGCATGGCGCCGCAGCAGCCGGACAATTCAGGCGCTTGCTTCCGGAACCTGCAACTGAAGCTGCGCTTCGAATTCCCGGAGGGGTATCGGTTTGCCGAACAAGAAGCCCTGGTACATCTCACAGCAGCGCGTACGCAGGAAGTCCAGCTGCTCCAGCGTCTCCACGCCCTCGGCGATCGCCTCCAGATGGAGGTTGCGCGCCAGCGCTCCCTCCTGTACTTGCTGCGAAATGTGCTATCTGCGTCAGCGCCCGCCCATAATTGGAAGAAATCATACTGAATTTGTGTGCGCAGATCCTCATAGGTAGGCGCGACCTGCTCCGCAGATTTAAGATCATTCGCTCTGACAACCGTACAGGGATGTTCTGGCCACGGCGGCCCAAGTTCGTCGAGGAAGACGCGGCTGCCGTGTGCATTCTGGTAGAAAAAGACCGGCTGCTCGCACACTGGGCACTCAGCATTCGGCACTACCTGTCGAGCGGTGGCGCCAGCGTGGGAGCGCGCATACCGCAATAACGCCTCATTCGGGCCAGGCGAAGAGCCGCTATCCCATGAATCACGATCCACGTTGTGACCGCTGACCCGATGCACATTCCCCTTGACGCTAGGTAAGCGTCCAGCCGCCCCATCTTCGCCGCGCAGTCAACCTTGCGTAGAGTCCGCAAATGGCAGCAACGAATCGATCTTGCTGTTCGGGCAGGTCGGCAGCCTGTCGAGGGTGTCGGCAAGCCAGCGGGCCGGATCCAGCCCGGTCAGTTTGGCGCACCGGCAGCAGCTGGGGGCTGCTTGCTGCGCGCTCGACGCGGCGGGCCCAGTACTTGAGGCGCTCCACGGCGATATCGTGATCTCGGCAATATGCTTCAACGGACAGGCCAGTGCTCCGCCAGTGCGCCACGCGCTCGCGCCAGGTTGATGAGGGAATTCGGTGACGGGGCATGGGATCCTCGAAATGGAAGACATCGAGTCTGCCCACCGTCGGCACTACATTATCGGTGGGTGGGCTGCACGCTTACGTACAATGGCCCTTCCGGCGCATTGCATGCGCATGACCTTGGCAAGCGAGAACGATATGAACGACCACCACGGAAGACCCGTCCACGAATTGACGATGACGGTCCTGATGACGCCCGACATGGCCAATTTTTCCGGCAACGTCCACGGCGGCACCATCCTCAAATTCCTCGACAGCGTGGCTTACGCCTGCGCCAGCCGCTACTCCGGCGCGTATGTCGTCACCCTCTCGGTCGACCAGGTCATGTTCCTGCAGCCGATCCATGTGGGCGAACTGGTGACCTTCCTCGCCTCGGTCAACTACACGGGGTCGAGTTCGATGGAGATCGGCATCCGGGTGGTGACCGAAAACATCCAGCTACGCACCCAGCGCCATGCCAACAGCTGCTATTTCACGATGGTGGCGGTCGACGCCAACCGCAAGCCGCAAGCCGTGCCGGCGCTGCTTCCCGAGACCGAGGAGCAGAAGCGCCGCTTCGAGAAGGCCGAGGAGCGCAAGCGTTCGCGCCAGGCCTTGCATGGGAAGAAGCGGTGAGCCGGCCGGCGCCGTCCTTGCGAAACGCCGACGATAAGCTTCTCCTGTCGAGTCTGTTTTCGTCGACATGACTGCCGGGTAGCTTGCCCGCGGCCGAGTTTTGGCAATACACTGGAGCGGTCCCATGCATCCCATGCGACCGCAGAGCACGAGCCCGCGCCCACCCACAGCGGGCTTCATCTAAGGTATTTCAACGGAGAAAGAGACTCATGGCAAGCAAGCACAACCGCGTTTCCCGGCCCCTCGCCACCTGCCTCGCCGCCCTGGCCGCCGCCGGCGTCTTCAGCGGCGCGCACGCCGCGCCGCCGGACACGGTCCGCGTCATCGTCGCCTTCAAGCCCGGCACCGCCGCCCAGGTGAAATCGGCCGTGAGCGCCGCCAGGGGCGCCGTCAAGCTCGAGATCTTCGGCATGAACGCGATGGCCATCGACGTGCCCGCCGTCGCCCTGAAGGGACTCGAAAACAACCCGAATGTCCAGTACATCGAGGAAGACGTGGTGCGCCGCCCCTTCGCGCTGACCACGCCGTCGACCGGCACGCCTTATGCTGCGGGCCAGCTGGTTCCCTACGGCATCAAGCTGGTGCAGGCCGACCAGGTGTCGGACGCGTTCGCGTCGAACCGCATGGTCTGCATCATCGACTCCGGCTACGACCGGAAGCACGAAGACCTCGCCGCCAACCGGGTCACCGGCGAATACGATGCCGGCACCGGCTGGTGGTACACCGACGAGAACCACCACGGCACCCACGTGGCAGGCACCGTCGCCGCCGTCAACAACAGCGGCACCGGCGTCGTCGGCGTGAACGCCAATGGCCAGCTCAGGCTGCACATCGTGAAGGTGTTCGGCAAGGACGGCTGGGCCTATTCCTCGAGCCTGGCCTCGGCCGCCAACAAATGCGGCGCGGCCGGCGCCAACGTGATCTCGATGTCGCTCGGCGGCGACCGCCGCAGCCAGACCGAGCAGGTCGCCTTCGACAAGCTGTACACCCAGGGTGTGCTGAACGTCGCGGCGGCAGGCAACGATGGCAATCGCGCCGTGTCCTATCCGGCCAACTACCATAGCGTGATGTCGATCGGTGCGCTCGACGAGAACAGGCAGTGGGCCAGCTTCTCGCAGTACAACAACAAGGTGGAACTGTCGGCGCCGGGCGTGGGCGTACTCTCGACCATCCCGATGGGCCAGGGCGTCGAGGCGGCCTTGAGCGTCGGCGGCACCGACTACGCGGCCGGCGCGATGGAAGGCTCGCCGGTGAAGACGGCGACCGCGCCCCTGGCCGATTTCGGCCTCGGCGACGCCGTCGACGGCGCCGTATCGGGCAAGGTGTGCCTGATCGCGCGCGGCAGCATCGACTTCGCGACCAAGGTGTCGAACTGCGAGAAGAGCGGCGGCGTCGGCGCGATCGTCTACAACAACGTGGCAGGGGGCTTCGGCGGCACGCTCGGCACGACCGTCACGGCGATCCCCTCGCTGACCGCCAGCCAGGCCGACGGCGCGGCGATGAAGACCCAGCTGGGCCAGAGCGCGACCGTCGCCGTGAAGGCGGCCAGCTATGCCTACTACGACGGCACCTCGATGGCGACCCCGCACGTGTCGGCCGTGGCCGCGCTGGTGTGGAGCCACTTCCCGCGATGCACCGCCGCCGAGCTGCGTGCCTCGCTCAACGCCAGCGCCCAGGACCTGGGCCCGCTGGGACGCGACACCCGGTACGGCTACGGCCTGGTGCAGGCGAAAGCGGCCTACGACCGCATCAAGTCCCTGGGCTGCGGCAAGTAAACCTGGTGACCGGCCGCTGCGCTGCCTGGCGCAGCAGCCGGTCGGCAGCGGTAGCGAAGAAGGACACTCAGGTGTCCTTTTTCTCCGTGCGCCGTTGCCCGTATCAGCGTCCGATCCCGATGCCGATGCCCACGCCGGAGCCGCGCCCGCCGCTGCCCCAGCCGCCGAAAATGGACGTCGATACGCCGCCACGGTATCCGCCGTCCCTGCTTGCCGACTGAAGAACACAATCGCGCCAAGGATCGGAGTTCATCGCATAACCCAGCCGTGTGCATGCCGGCCCGTAGAGCGCGATCATGCGCTCCATCTCAGCTTGCTGCTGCATGGCTTTCTGTTGAGGGGTACTGCATCCCAGCAAGCAAACAAGGCTCGCTGCCGTCAATATCGAGGCGCGCATGGCAGTCTCCTTAAATAATCGATCGAACCAGCTCGAGCCTGGCAGGCCGTGCGCCGATCATACATCCCATTCGAGGCGGCTGACGCACGCGGCCGGTATCGGAAGCGATGGCCGAGGCGTCTTGCTCCCCGCAATCGAAGCTGTACGACTGCACTTGGCCGTCCACGCTGCGTTCACAACGCCGAAAACGCGCGGTGCGAGCACTCGTCTCTCTCGCAACGGGCATGCACCGACTTGGCATGCCGCGCCGATGGATTGTCCCGCTGACGGCACGATGTTTCCCAACCTGGCCATCTAGTGCAAAACGGCGCCCGCCCTTACAGTAAGGGCATGGCCGATGCAATCGCATCGGCCCATCGATTTAGCGCTCCAGGAGGCAGCATGCATTCGTCCCGATTCCCCGTGTATTTCCTGTCCCATGGCGGCGGCCCCTGGCCGTGGATCGCGCAGATGCAGGACATGTACGCCACGACGGCGCGCGAGTTCGCCGCCTTGCCGCAGCGCTTGCCGGCCAGGCCGACAGCGATCCTGGTCGTTTCCGGCCATTGGGAAGCGGACGCGTTCACGGTGTCCACCGCCGTGCAGCCGCCGATGGAATACGATTACCACGGCTTTCCCGAACACACCTACCATATCCGCTATCCGGCCCCGGGCGCGCCGGCGCTGGCCGCGCGGGTGCGCGAACTGCTGTCCGGCGCCGCGATCGCCACCAGGGAAGACGCGCAACGCGGCTACGACCACGGCGTGTTCGTGCCCCTGCACCTGATGTATCCGCAGGCCGAGGTGCCGGTCGTGATGCTGTCGATGAAGTCGAACTACGATCCGGCCGAGCACCTGCGCGTGGGCCGGGCACTGGCGCCGCTGCGCGACGAGGGCGTGCTGATCGTCGGCAGCGGACTGACTTACCACAACATGCGCGGCTTCGGACGCGACGAGTCGACGCCGGTCGCCGCGGCCTTCGAGGCGTGGCTGGACGGGGCCATCAGCCAGCCCGATCCGCGCGTGCGCGACGCCATGCTGCTCGACTGGGAGCGCGGCCCCGGCGCGCGCCAGGCGCATCCGCGCGAAGACCATCTGGTACCGCTGCTGGTGGTGGCCGGCGCGGCGGGCGAAGACACCGGCCGCGCGCTTTTCGTCGACCATGTGATGAAGGTGCCGATGGCGTCCTACGAATTCGGCGGCGCCCGCCAGGCGCGGGCGTGATGTCGAAACGGCCTTCCGTGCGGCTGCCGATCAGCGCGGCGCGGCCGGCCCGATGCCGCGCAGGTAGGCCAGCAGGTCGGCGACCTGCCTCGGATTGCTCATGCCCCAGAAGCGCATCTTGGTGCCGGGCACGAGGCTGTCGGGAGATTCGATGAAGGCCGCAAGCGTCTTGTCGTTCCAGACGATGCCCGATGCGCGCATTGCCGGCGAATAGCGGAAGTCCGGCGTGCCGCCCGCGCGCCTTCCATGGACGGCGTTGAGCTGCGGCCCGAAGCCGGCGCGCGCGGACGGTCCCACGGCATGGCAGGAGGCGCAGCGCGAGGCGAACAGGCGCTGGCCGCTGGCGAGATCGGCGGCGCCGGCCCCGAGCGGCGCCAGCGCGAGCAGGGTGAGGGCGAGCCGCTGCATGGCTTGCCCTGCGCCTACTGTACCCGCACCACGCGCGCAGCGCTCGTGTGGCCGGGGACCTGCAGGAAAAAGCTGCCCAGGAGGCCGCGCGCGACTTCGACCTTCGGACTGCTCATACGCGGCAGCGCGGCTTCGCCGTCGACGACGCGCCAGACCTGGCCGTTGGCGAGCGCGATGCGCGCGCCCGGCGACCAGCCGGAAAGTTCGCCAAGCGCGGTGCTCCGGATCGTGTCGGGCTGGGCTTCCTTTTTCTTCTGCCCGGCGGCCTGGAGGCCGAAGTTCTGCTCGGGCGGGACGGCAAGGGCGGGGCGTGCCGCTGCGCCGGCCAGCGGCATCGCGTCGTAGCACGCGAGGCGGCTGGCCGTATCGGCCAGGGTGCGACACGCGATGACGGCGCCGTCGTCGGCGAGCGCGGCGCTCGACACCAGCAGGGACAGCGACAAGGTTATCTTCATGGGCTTCCAGCGCAAATCGTGCCGCACCAGGGGAGCGCGGCTTCCATGATTATAGCGGCGGGCGCACCCGGCCGGCGGCCAGCGTATCAGGCGGCCATGGCCGGCACGTCCCCCGCCCGGGCCGCGGCATCCCGGTTCACCGCCGACAGCACCGCCTTGAACGAAGCCGTCACGATATTGCTGTCGATGGCCGCGCCGAACAGGGTCGGTCCGTCCCCCACGCGCAGTTCGACGTAGCAGGCCGCGCGCGCATTCGCGCCCGAGCCGATCGCGTGTTCGTGGTAATCCATCAGGCGGATATCGATGCCGAGCGCGTTGACGAACGCGTCGATCGGGCCGTTGCCGGCGCCGCCCAGGGTACGCGGCACGCCGTTCTCGAAGGCCGACACCTCCACCTGTACCGGCGCGCCCGAGCCGGTGTCTTCCGTCATCCGGTGCGATGCGTAGCGCAAGGGCGTATCCTGTTCCAGGTATTCGCGCGAGAACAGGGCGTGGATGTCGGCGGCCGCGATTTCGCGCCCGCTGCTGTCGGCCAGCCGCTGCACCACGCGCGAGAATTCGATCTGCAGGCGGCGCGGCAGTTGCAGGCCGAATTCCTGTTCGAGCAGGTAGGCCATGCCGCCTTTGCCGGACTGGCTGTTCACGCGGATCACGGCGTCGTAGCTGCGGCCCAGGTCGGCCGGGTCGATCGGGAGATACGGCACTTCCCAGATGGCGTCGGCCTGCTGGCGCGCGAAGCCTTTCTTGATCGCGTCCTGGTGCGAGCCGGAGAAGGCCGTGAAGACCAGGTCGCCCGCATACGGGTGGCGCGGGTGGACCGGCAGCGCATTGCACTCTTCGACCAGCTGGCGCACGCTGTCGATGTCCGAAAAATCGAGGCCCGGGTGCACGCCCTGGGTGTAGAGGTTCAGGGCCAGGGTCACCAGGTCGACGTTGCCGGTGCGCTCGCCATTGCCGAACAGACAGCCCTCGACGCGGTCGGCGCCGGCCAGCACCGCCAGTTCGGCCGCCGCGACCGCCGTGCCGCGGTCGTTGTGGGGGTGGACGCTGATGACGAGCGACTCGCGGCGATCGAGGTTGCGGCACATCCATTCGATCTGGTCGGCATACACGTTCGGCGTGGCCGCTTCCACCGTCGAGGGCAGGTTGACGATCATCGGCTTGTCCGGCGTCGGCTGCCATTCGGCGCTCACCGCATCGACGATGCGCTTGGAAAAATCGAGCTCGGTCGTCGAGAACGATTCCGGCGAATATTCCAGGCCCCACTGCGTCTGCGGATGCCCCGCGGCGAGTTCCTTGATCAGGCGCGTGCCGTCGACCGCGATCTTGATGATCTCGTCCTGGGTCATGCCGAAGACGACGCGGCGGAAGACCGGTGCCACCGAGTTGTAGATGTGGACGATGGCGCGCTTGGCGCCGGCCGCCGATTCCACGGTGCGGCGAATGAGTTCCTCGCGCGCCTGGGTCAGGACGATGATGGTGACGTCGTCGGGAATGCGGTTTTCCTCGACCAGCATGCGCACGAAATCGAAGTCGGTCTGCGAAGCCGAGGGAAAGCCGACTTCGATTTCCTTGATGCCGATCTTGACCAGCATCTCGAAGAAGCGCAGCTTCTTCTCGGGGCTCATCGGCTCGATCAATGCCTGGTTACCGTCGCGCAGGTCGGTGCTCATCCAGATCGGCGGCGCGGTGATGGTCTTGCCGGGCCACTGGCGGTCGGCGATCTCGACGGCGGGGAAAGGGCGGTATTTCGAAGATGGATTGGTCAACATGGTCATGCTCCTGCTAGGGGTCTGGGGTGCCGCAATCGGCGCTTGGCGTGGCGAGGGGCTGCCGGACGGGCCACGAGACGCTAGGCCCGGCAACCGATCGGTAGCATTAGCAGCAGGCGCGGACGGGCAAGCGCCGTGGCGGCGTGGGTGACGAAGATGCTGGAGGCGGAAGAAACGAACATCGGTGCGAATTCCTGTGACTACTTTAGACAACCGGCGGGGCCGGAACGCGGTTGGATCAGGCGCGTAGTAGTAGCGCCAGCGCTAGGACGCTGGCGTGGGGCAGGGCAGTCGACAGATGCAAGTGGGAGTTCATTGACTCGACTCTAAGCGCGAAGCGGCAGGGGTGTCAAGCGTAAATTGGTGCAATGCAGTATAGACAAGCCGTCAGGGTGGCTGCGGCTGGGTCAGGAAGATCCAGGCCACGGCGATGACCACCATGCCGGTGGCGGTGATGCAGGTCCAGGTGAAGAACCATGCCGAAAGCAGGGTGGCCTGCAGGGCGCGTTCGACCAGGCAGCCGAGCGCGAAACCGAGGACGGTGAGGAAGCACCAGCGGCGCAGGTAGACCGGCAGGTATTTGCTCATGCGCCGGTTGTGCTGGGTGGCCGCATGGCGTTCGACCGGCGTGCGCGCGCCGCCGGCGTCCTGGAACAGCCAGTCGAAAAAGATGAAGCGGTAGAGCAGGGTGCGAAAACGCAGCCGCGTGCCTTGTCCGTCCCCGTGTTCGCTGGTCATGCGGGCTCCCTCCGTCTGCCTCCCGACTGCAACGTCGGCCGCCGGCCGTACGAGCGCGGCGCGCGGTTCGGCCAGTATGCCGCAAGCCGGGCCGGGCACGGCGCGCGTCTTCGCGGCAGCGCCCCAGGTTCGGGCTGGCGCCGCCGACGGGCGCGGCCCGCCGCGCACGCGCCGATCTCATCCTTGCCTCATCCTTGCTATGATGAATCCTTTCGGCGCCGCCCCGCATGGCCGCGTCACCGTCATCGAGAGGAATGCATGAAGAAAACCGTAGTCGCCCTTGCCGCGCTGGCGGCGGCCGGCGCCGCGCCGGCCCAGGAAATCGTCAGGATCGGCCACGCGGCCGCCGTGACCGGGCCGGTCGCCTATTTTGGCAAGGACACCGAGAACGGCGCGCGCATGGCGATCGAAGCGCTCAATGCACGCGGCGTGGTCGTCGCCGGCAAGAAGGTCCGCTTCGAACTCATGGCCGAGGACGATGGGGGCGACCCGAAGCAGGCCACCGGCGTGGCCCAGAAGCTGGTCGACGCGCGCGTGAACGGCGTGGTCGGCCACGAGACCTCGGGCACCACCATTCCGGCCTCGAAGATCTATCACCAGGCCGGCATTGCGCAGATTTCGCCCTCGAGCACGAGTCCCAAATACACGCAGCAGGGGTTCAATACGGCCTTTCGCGTGGTTGCCAACGACATCCAGCTGGGCCAGGCGCTGGGCCGCCATGCGGTCAAGGACATGAAGGCGATGCGGGTGGCCGTGATCGACGACCGCACCGCCTACGGCCAGGGCCTGGCGGCGGAGTTCGCCAAGAGCCTCAAGCAGCAGGGCGCGCAGGTGGTGGCGCGCGAATACACGCACGACAAGGCGACCGATTTCAACGCCATCCTCACCAGGATCCGCGCGCAAAAGCCCGATCTGGTCTTCTTCGGCGGCATGAGCGCGGTGGCCGGCCCGATGCTGCGCCAGATGAAGCAGCTCGGTTTCGAGGCCAGGATGATGGGCGGCGACGGTATCTGCTCGGACGAGATCCACAAGCTCGCCGGCGGCGCGATGGCCGACGGCCAGGTCTTCTGCGCCGAAGCCGGTGGGGTCGACGCGGCCGGCCGCGCGGGGCTGGACAAGTTCCGGGCCGACTACAGGAAGCGTTTCGGTATCGACGTCCAGATCAACGCGCCGTATGCCTACGATGCGGTGATGACGATGGCCGACGCCATGGTGAAGGCCGGGTCGACCGCGCCGGCCAGGTACCTGCCGGCCCTGGCCAGGACCGCCTACCGGGGCGTGACCGGGCCGATCGCCTTCGACGCGCGCGGCGACATCCGCGACGGCAGCATCACGCTGTTTACCTTCAAGGGCGGCAAGCGCACGGTCCTGGCGGTCACGAAGTAGACATGCGCCGCCGCCTGCCAGAACTTCTCGTCGGGCATGAAGGTCAAAGGTCCGCTGCCGCGCTCGGGCGCCGGGTGCGGGCATTCCCGCCGCAGGCCGCCATGGATGTGCCGGAATTTCCCGCAATGGCGCTACACTGGTGCCAGCGCATGCGGTTCGCATAAGGCCGGCATGCCCCGATCGCGTTCCCACCATGCCGCAACCTTCAGGGAGGACGGGCCGCATGGCGGGCGCGGAGAAAGTCGATAACGACGAACCGGTCTGCCTGCTCAACGGCGACTGCCGCATGTTCCGCACCGTGAAGCTGCCGTTGTTCGACGAGCAGCGGCGCGTGGTCGGCCTGTGCGGCATCTCGACCGACATCACCGAAGCGCGGCGCGCGGTCGAGGAAGTCGTCCGCCGCAACGAGCTGCTCGATTCGATCCTGGCCAATGTCGACGGCGCCATCTACCTGAAGGACCAGCAAGGGCGCTACCTGTGTTTGCCCTGATGCGCGAGCACCGCATCGAGGCCGGCTGCCTGGAGATGGAGTTGACCGAATCGATGATGATGTCCGACCCCGGCCCGGCGATCGCCATCCTGCACCGCCTGCGGGGCGGCGGCGTAGGATGGCGCTCGCACACAAGCTCGACATGCACGTGGTGGCCGAGGGCGTGGAGACGCCCGAGCAGCAGCGCGCGCTGGCGGCCTGCGACTGCGACCTGTTCCAGGGTGTCCTGTTCAGCCGGCCGATGTCGGCGCGGGCCGCGACGCAATTCCTGCAAACCGGGCGCTGAGGGGGCGCGCCGCGGCGCCTGCCGGAATACGGGGCGCGGACGCCGCGATCTCGTGCGCTGCCATTCATGCGCCGGCGCCGGCCTTGCGCTGGGGTCGCAGCAAGGGATAGGGATTGATCGCACCGCCCGCCTCGTAGATGCCGTAGTGCAGATGCGGCGGCGTGCCGGCGGCGTTGCCGCTGGTACCGACATAACCGAGCACCGTTCCCGGCCGCACGCGCTGGCCGTTCTCGATGTCGGCATAGCGGTCCAGGTGCGCATAATAATGGCGCTGGCCGCCCGGTCCGAGGACCCACACCACCTGGCCGCCGAGCCGGTTGGTCGACACGCGCAGCACGATCCCTTCGGTGGCGGCGGTCACCGCGGTGCCGCGCTTGGCGAAGATGTCGATCCCTTCGTGCTTGCGGCCCTCGCCGCGGGCGCCGTGCCAGGTGTCGCGCAGGCCGCGTGCTTCGACCCCGCGCACCGGCACCGGCAGCGCGCTCGGTGCGGGCAGCGAAGCCAGGCGCATCGCATACAGCATGTTGTCGATGTACGGGCCGAACAGGGCATAGGCGCCCAGCAGCAGGAGCGCGAGCACGGCGCCGCGCAGCAGGATTCGCATCGGGTCTCCGGGGGGTAACACGGTCCAGGTTGATTGTAATGCGGGTGCGCCGGACGCGCCGACGCGAACGCCGGGCGGGGAGCGGGGCGTTCGCCGGTCGATGCGCGCCGCCGGCGCGCCGCGGATTGGGGGAGGTCCCTAGAACCTATTGCTCCTTGCCCATCACGTCCTGGTCCAGGCTATGGCCAAGCTCGGCCTGCTTGCTCGCGCCGCCTTGCCCGCCTTGCCGGTCGGTGCCGCCGCGGCTGCCCTGGCCGGCCTGGCCGTCCCGGGATGTCTGGCCGCGCCTGGCGCGCGTGCCGCGGCCGAGCGCCGGCGTGGTGTCGGTGTCGTCCGTATCGGCCGATTGGCGGTTGCCGGCCCGATAGCCGCTGTCGTCGCTCGACGGCATGCCGATTCCGCCGTCGCGGGTGCCGGTATTCAGGTTGCCTGTCGTGCCGGTAATGCCGGCACTGCTGGTGCCCACGCCCGTCAGTTCGTCGTAGTAGCGGCCTTTCGTGCCCTTGCCCTTGTTCTCGCCCATTGCTGCCTCCTGCTGTCGGTGATCGATTCCCCCATGCTAACCCTCGGCCCGACGTGGACAATAGGCGCATGGGAGAGAGACTTGTAGGAGGTGTCGGACGCGGTGTCAACAACACCGCCGGCTGGCAGTGTTGCCGCTTCCTCAATGCCCGTGCTGCTTTTCGTACTCGTCCGCTTCGGCCTTGGTCGCGTGCACGATGCCGTCCGGGTGCTCGGGCGGGGTGTACAAGGTGTACAGGCGCAGCGGTTCGGTCTGCGAGGTGTTGAGGACATTGTGCTCGGTGCCGGCCGGGATCACCACGGCGACGCCGTCGGCCAGGGCGTGTTCTTCGCCGTCGAGAATGGCCTTGCCTTCGCCCTGTTCGACGCGGATGAACTGGTCATGGCCGTCGTGGTGTTCCATGCCGATTTCCTCGCCGGGCTGCAAGGTCATGATGACGAGCTGGCTGCGCTGCGTGGTGTACAGGACTTCGCGGAAGTTATTGCCCGCAAGAGTTTTTTCTTCGATATTAATACTGTAGCCGGACATCATTTCTCCATTAGAAAGCAGGCGCCGACCGGATGCGGCGCCATGCCGTTTTATTGTATAGCCTGTGCGGCAACGGCGCCGGCGGCGCACTCGCCGCCTTGCGCCGCATCCGGATCTGTTTGCCAAAATTCACATTTATTTCCGGTCGAACACTTAGCGCTTCCACCCGCGCTCGCGCGCCGCACGCTCGGCCGCGGCATCGAAGGCGGTGCCGGCGATGCGTTCGTCGATGGCTTCCAGCACTGCGCCGGGCGTGCTGCTCGCGGCCTGGCGGTAGGCGCCGGCGGCGGCCGGGGCTTCCTTGAGTACCGCAATGCGCCAGTGGTCGCCGTCGCGGCAGGCCAGGCCGGCATTGGCGCCGACATGGAAGCTGCGGCAATATCCGCCGTCGCGGCTGGCGAAGCTGACGCCGATGCGCACCGGGCTGTCCGGGGCCGGATCGCTCGCCAGCTGGCGCGACAGGGCGCCGGCCAGCTGGCCGCGCGCGACCAGCCGCCCGCCGGCGTCGGCGGTCACGAATCCGCCCGCATCGCTGCCGCTAAACCACAAACTGCCGGCAAGTACGCCGACCACCAGGGTCGCTGCCAGCGCTCCCCATTGTGGCCAGGCGCGCGGCAGAGACGGGGCCGGCGCCGGCTGCGGGGCCTGGGCGCGCAGCTTGGCGTTGCGCGCCGCGTCGAAGGACAGCACTTTCGCGCCTTGCGGCTGCAGGCGCGCCGGCACCGGCTCGTCGGCGATGCCGGCAAAGGCGGCGTACACATCGCGGCGCAGGGCGCGGTGGCGCTCGACGGCGGCCGCCAGTGCCGCATCGGCCCGCACGGCACGCTCGACTTCGCCGCGCAGCGGTTCGTCGAGTTCGCCGTCGGCATAGGCCATCAGGATTTCGTCGGAATAGTTCATGGCGCGCTTCCTTCGTCGGACAAGAGTGTTTGCAAGGCCTCGCGGGCACGGGCCAGGCGGCTGGTGAGGGTACCCACCGGGATATCGAGCACGGCAGCTGCTTCCTTGTAGGGCAAGCCGTCGACCAGCACCAGGCCGACCACCATGCGGTGCTCCTCGGACAACTTGCGCATCGCCTGCTGCACGGCGATGCGCTGCTGGTGGTCGCGGGCGCCGTCGTGGCCGACGTGCTCGCCTTCCTCCTCGGGCGCGAAGACCGCGTCGCGCCGCACCCGGCTGCGCACTTCATCGATCCAGGCGTTGCGGATGATGCGAAACAGCCAGCTGTCGAGCCGGGTACCGTCGGTATATTGCTCGCTGCGCCCGAGCGCGCGTTCCATCGCGACCTGGACCAGGTCGTCGGCATCTTCGCGGTGGAAGGTAATGGAGCGCGCGAAGCGGCGCATCCGGGGCAGCAGGGCGGCAAGTTCAGTGGCGAGCATGGGGGCGGTCGGGTTCACATGGATTAAACGTTCAGCGCAGGGATTTTATTCCATCCGCCAAACGTTTTTCTTTTACGACGTCCACATCCTTTATGATCGCGAGCATGAAACCGCCTCCAACCACCTCCATCGGCCTGGTCCTGGCCCTGCTGTCATGCCTGGGCGGCAGCGCCCAGGCCCAACTGCGCCTGCCCGCGCTGAACCTGCCGCAAACGATCGGCGCGCCCGGATTCGACAACGTGGTGCGTCCGGCAGAGCGCCTGATCGACCGCGCGGTGCCGGGCGACCAGCGCGCCCTGCGCCTGAACGCCGTCGAGTCGCTCCTGCAACGCCACCGCGCCGTGCTGGAAGCGGACCCGCGCGGCGAACCGGTGGTGCGGCGCGAGCTGCTCGCCAATACCCCCAGCGCGGCCGGCCTGCGCGCGGCGCGCGAGCTCGGCATCGAAATCGTGCGCGAAGAGCGCTTCGAGGAATTCGGCGAGGTCCTGGTCGTGCTGCGCGTGCCGCCGCAGATCGGCACGCAGGAAGCGCTGGCGCGCCTGCGCGCGCTCGACCCGGCCGGCTCCTACGATTTCAACCATCTGTACACGGGCAGCGCCGCGCTGCCGCTGGCGGGCGCCGCCGCCGGCACCGATGGCGGCCGCGCGGCCGGTCCTGGCGCCGGCGCAGTCGGCCTGGTCGACAGCGGCGTCGACCTGGCGCATCCGGTGTTCGAGGACGCCGCCATCGACACGTTCGGCTGCGGCGGCAAGCGCATGCCCGCGCCGCACGGCACGGCGGTCGCCGCGCTGATGGTCGGGCAGGGCGAGCGCTTCCGGGGCGCCGCGCCCGGCACCCGCCTGTATGCAGCCGACATCTATTGCGACAGTCCGACCGGCGGCTCGGCCGACAAGATCGCCGCGGCCCTGGGCTGGATGGCGCGTTCGCGCGTCGGCGTGGTCAATATCAGCCTGGTCGGGCCGCCGAACGCGACGCTGGAACGGGTCGTCGCCGCCATGCTCGAACGCGGCCACCTGCTGGTGGCGGCGGTCGGCAACGACGGACCGGCCGCGCCGCCCCTGTATCCGGCCAGTTACCCGGGCGTGGTCGGCGTGACCGGCGTCGACCGCCAGGGCCGTCCGCTGCCGGAGGCGGGACGCGGTCCGCAGGTGATGTTCGCCGCGCCGGGCAGCCAGATGGTCAGCGCCGCGCCGGGTACGCCGCCCTTCCGCCAGGTGCGCGGCACCTCGTTCGCCGCGCCGATCGTGGCGGCCCTGCTGTCGAAGGCCTTGCCGCAACCGGAGCGCGCCGCCGCGGCGCAGGCGCTGGCGGCGCTGGCCGCGCAGGCGGTGCGCGGGTCCGACGCGGTGGGCGATGCGGTCGGCAAAGGGGTCGGCAATCCGACGGGCCACGGCGTGGTCGGCGCGGCGCTGCGGATCGAACCGTCACGCTTTCGATAAAAATTTGGCGCTGTCACCGCTACGTGTAGAAATGGAACTGCTGGGCTCTAGCGAGGTCGAACTGCCATCGACCATCGAGCGGAGTCTGGTAACGGATGGGCATCGGGCGTACCGGAGCTTTGCGCGCGAAGCGGGCATCTCGCACCGGTACGTGAGCCTGCGCCTGGGCGAGCGGGTGCGCGGCGCCGTCCATGTGCAAAACGTGAATGCCTATCAGCGCCGATTCAGGCAGTGGCTGGCAAGCTCGCATGGTGTTGCCTCACGCTACTTGCCGAATTACCTGGGCTGGCGCTGGGCGCTCGATGGCGAGCGCATTGCGTCACCGGAGCGCTTCCTGCGAGCGGCAATGGGACTCGTCCACACGTAACGGTGACAGCGCCAAAATTTTCAGAAATATTTTCGGATGGATGGATTAAACGGCCGAGTCCGTTCGTTTTCCTGATAACGGCGCCTCTTTGCGCGCTTCACTCAGGAGAAACCATCATGAAAATCAACACCATCGCTCGCCAGATCGCCATCGTCCTCGCCCTGTCCGCCGCCGCGTCGGCGCAGGCACAGCTGCTCGGCGGGGGAGGCGGCCTGGGCGGCTCCGTGGGCGGCATGATCGGCGGCGCCGGCAGCATCGGCGGCGGCATGAGCGGCATGGGCCAGATGGGCAGCCGCGGCATGCCCGATATGCAGCGGGTCGAGCGCAGCGTCGGCGGCCGCGCCTCGGGCTCGGCCGAAGCGCGCGGCGGCATGGCTGGCGGCTTGAGCTCGGGCCTGGCCGGCGCCCGCGGCGCCGGGATCGCGGCCGCCAGCGCCGCCGGCGAGGCGGGCGGCGCCTTGCGCGGCGCGGCACGCGGCAGCGGCGATGCCACCATGGACCGCGCCTCGGACAGCGCGCAAGCGGCCCAGGCCACGCAAGCCGGCGGCGGCATCGCCGGCGGCCTGCGCTCCGGCCTGGGCGGCGCGCGCGGCGCCGGCGCGGC
>NZ_JBHSMS010000088.1:0-7021 GCF_042656795.1 Massilia jejuensis
GACCTCCTGCTCGACCTGACCTGGGACCGCTTCCGCAGCGACGCCGCTTCCCAGGTCTGGATCGTCAATTACTTCGATCCCGCCATCGCCGCCGCCGCGTTGGCGCCGATCGCACAGTACCGGCAAGCCGGCGGCTATACCAGCCATGCCGGGTTCAACCCCGCCAACACCACCGATGTCGACAACTCCACCGCCACGCTGCGCTGGAATACCGGCCCCGCCACGTTCAAGTCGATCAGCGCCTACCGCCACCTCGACACGGTGAGCGGCTATGACCTGGACGCGACGCCCGCCTTCGTCAACCAGTTGCAGCGCTACGGCGTCAGCGGCCACCAGTTCACGCAGGAGCTGCAGGTGTACGGCAGCGCCTTCTCCGACGGCCTGGACTGGATTGCCGGCGCCTACTACTTCACCGAATCGCTGCGCGACAGCAGCCTGGTGACCACCCCGTCCGGCGCCACGACGCTCGGGCGCCTCAACGAATTCGACTCCGAGCAGACCTCGAGCAGCATCTTCGGCCAGCTGACCTATGCCATCCTGCCGAACCTGCGCGCGACGGCGGGTGCGCGCCTGGTGAAGGACAAGCGCGACGTCGACTATTACGCCCCACGCTATACCAGGGAAACCGGTGCGCAGCTGGCCGGCGCCGCTGGCTGCGCGCTGGCCGCGGCGGGGCTCGACCAGGGTGGCTGCCATTACGTGCCGCCGGCAATCCGTTCGGACTACACTCCCTGGACGCTTGGGCTCGATTACAAGTTCAGCGACGCCACCCTCGTCTATGGCAAGGTGTCGCGCGGCTTCCGCTCGGGCGGCTTCCAGCCCGCCGGCGGGACCAGCCGCTTTTCCTATACGCCTTTCGACAAGGAACAGGTCGTGTCGTACGAAGCGGGTTCGAAGATGGAGCTGTTCGGGCGCAGGCTGCGCCTGAACCTTGCCACCTATCTCGCCAAATACGGCGACATCCAGCAAATCGCACCGCATCTTCCACCCGGCAGCAGCACCACTGTCAGTTCCGTGATCAACGCCGGCGACGCCACGGTCAAGGGACTGGAACTCGATGCACAACTGCGCCTCGGCCAGCTGAACCTGACCGCCGGCATCGGCCTCACCGACCCCGAGTTCGACAACGGGCCGTTCCAGGGGCTGGACTTCGTCACCACCGCGAAACAGACCTATTCGCTGGGCGCCGACTATCCGCTGGCGACGCCGCTCGGGCGTCTCGACCTGCACCTCGACTATAACTGGCGTTCCGAGGTCATGTTCTTCCAGCCGGTGAATACGAACGCCCTGCCCTTCCGTCCTTTGAATGCGGGGCAGATCGCATCGAATACCCAGGCCGGTTATGGCTTGCTGAATGCGCTGTTCACCCTGAACCTGCCGGACACCAGGACCCGCGTCTCGCTGTGGGGCAAGAACCTGGGCGGGAAGTACTACTGGGCGCGTTCGAATTCGTTCTTCTTGCAGGGATATAACAACCAGACGCCTGGCGACCCGCGCACCTTCGGCATCAACGTCGACTACCGTTTCTGATCCCGACTTCACCGACGACCAAGACCATGGACAATCTCCCAGCCCAGCGGCTCGACGCGCCCTATCCGAGCCTCCGATATGCCGGTTACGTGATCGCCGTACTGTTCCTGATCACCCTGTTCTCGCAGCTGGACCGCCAGCTGCCGGCCTTGCTGGTGCGGCCGATCCGCGCCGAGTTCGCCATCTCGGATACGGCGTTCAGCCTGCTGCAGGGCTATGCGTTCTCGATCTGCTACACCCTGATGGGCCTGCCGCTCGGGCGCATGGTCGACCGCAGGACACGGCGCAACCTGATCTTCTGGGGCATGCTGTTCTGGACGGCGATGACGGCGGCCTCCGCCTTTGCCAGTTCGTACACGATGCTCTTCATTGCCCGCATGGGCGTGGGTGTGGGCGAGGCGGTGCTGGCGCCGGCGGCCTACTCGATGATCGCGGACTACGTCGCCCCCGAACGCCGCGGGCGCGCCCTGGCTTTTTATTACACCTCGCTGGCGGTAGGGTCGGGGGCGTCGATGCTGCTCGGCGGCTGGCTGCTCGGGGCCATCCCGAAGGAAGGGATGGACCTGCCATTATTCGGCCTGCTGCCGGCCTGGCGCATCTGCTTCCTTGCCGCCGCGGCGCCCGGAATCGGCCTGGCCCTGTTGCTGCTGACCGTACGCGAGCCTCTGCGCCGCGAACTGAGTGCAAAGGCCGCGGCCTGCTCGGTCGGCGAATTCATCGCCTTCCTCAAGCAGCATCGCAAGACCTTTGCGCGCCTGCTGACCTACCCGGCGCTGCTCGCCATGATCGGCTACGGGATGCTGTCGTGG
Source organism: Massilia jejuensis (assembly GCF_042656795.1). Lineage (NCBI taxonomy): Bacteria > Pseudomonadati > Pseudomonadota > Betaproteobacteria > Burkholderiales > Oxalobacteraceae > Massilia > Massilia jejuensis. The sequence continues at coordinate 2,340 of NZ_JBHSMS010000088.1, forward strand.
GCGCCGGCGCTGTTCGAGCGGCGCTTCGACATGCCGATCAGCCGGGCGGGCATCATTCTCGGCCTGATCATTGCCGCGGCCGGCCTGAGCGGAACCCTGTTCAGTGGCTTCCTGAGCGATCGCTGGCTGCGCTTGAACGTCGACGCCGCGCGCTTTCGCGTATCGCTGGTCGGTACCGTGATCTGCGCGCCGATGGCAGCGCTGTGGCCGCTGGCCGATAACGCGACTGCGGCGTTCGTCATGCTCGGCGTTTCCGTATTTGGCTTGAGCATTGCGCAGGCAGCGGCGCCGGCGTGCATCCAGGAAGTGTGTCCGAACAATATGCGCGGCCAGGCGATTTCAGTGTACTTGCTGATCGCGGGACTGCTGGGCATCGGGCTGGGGCCGACGCTCGTCGCCCTGGTGTCGGACCACCTCTTCCCTGGCGGCGCCAGGCTGCATTACGCCCTCAGCGCGACCGTGCTGCCGACTGCGCTCGCGGCGATCTGGCTTTGCTGGTCGGGACTGAAGCCGTTTGCGGCGACGCGCAGGATGGTCAGGACCGCCACCGAATGAAGACTTGATCCGGGCTTGAGAAGGTATCGACTTGCCAATTACGGAACGCTTTACGCGCGAGCTCTTGAAACCAATGGCAAAGACAACTTGCAACAAGTCCCGCTGGGTCCGCCGCAAGGAAGCGCGGCCACAAGAGCTGCTTGCGTCAGCGCTCGCACTGTTTATCGAGCAAGGCTACGCGTCAACGCGCCTGGAGGATATCGCACGACGCGCCGGCGTCTCCAAACCCACCATGTACCTGTACTTCAAGAGCAAGGAAGAACTCTTCAAGGCAGTAGTGCGCGGCAGGGTCGTTCCCGTCATTGCCGAGATTGAGACCTTGCTTGCCGGGTTCGAGGGGGATAGTGCCGAGCTCATGCGGAGGGTGATCATGCTACGGTGGGTCCATGCCGGTGCCAAGAAAGACGCCGGCCTGATCAGAGTCATCACGGCGGAAGCCAATAATTTCCCGGAACTGGCCACGGTCTACCGGGCCGAAGTGATCGGCCGGGATATGCGACTGATTGCGAAGGTGCTCGATCGTGGAATCGCTCGACACGAGTTCCGGCAGGTCGACCTTGCCCTGGCCACCGAGGTGCTGACGTCGGCTATGCTCATGCTAACCATGTGGAACAGTGCGGTTCAGCCACTGGGTCATCTCGTCGACGACCCGGTGATGTTTCTTGAGGCACTAGTCGATTTGATGCTAGGTGGGCTGTTGCCACGTTAAAAAAACGACGGTACTTGTGATACGGGGGTGGCGATTAAATGCACTTCGCCGGAGGCCGCGGCCGTTAGAGTCAGTGCTCTACACGGAGCAAACAAACATAGTGCCTTTCGCCATTCATTAAATGGGGGCTGTACTTCGGCAGCATTCGCGAGAGCGCGCGTTGTGAGCCATGAAAATCGCTCATATCCGGTCTTATCGCTTCCTGTCACGTGGAGCATGGCTTCAGCTCCTGCTTACGACGATACCAGGACACCTTTCGGAGTCGAATCCGACGGTGTCCACCATTGCTCCTATAGAGAATTTAGCATTAACCGTTGTACCCCCGCGCTTACCCACACTGCCTTCGAACGCAACAGTACCTCCCGACATATCTTGGGCATGGCCCTCGGCGGCATGACGCCAGTTCAAAGACTAGCCCTCGCCGCATAGCCTCTACTTTTGCGACGTTTGGACTAGGTTTGAGATCCGAATTTTTCGCTCAACGGCACTGAAGGTTGAATTGTTACTATCGATTTCTTGTGCAATACTTGGGTTGGGCTGTTTAAATTTCCCACTTGGCAAGGATCTTATTTCACTGTGGAAAGTTGGAAATGGCGTTAGGCTGAGGAGAAAATTTCAGTGAAATCGGTGAAGATCCTAACCTATAACTTTTGGGAGATGTCGTGGACTTAGCTATTCAAAATAGGGCTCGACGTGGATTCTTGGCACTCAGCCTAACCCCAGTGGTTAACTTCGTCCCTTGGGCTACTGCAGTGCGTGCACTCGCTGTACCCGGAGCAGTTGTTACTGTGATGGCGCCGTCAACTGCACAGGCATTTCCTGTTGCGGCTGTGTTGGCAGTTGCCGCAACGGTATGCGGAAAAATTGCAGCCAGCAAGCGTGGTGATGGTGGAATCGGGGCCTCACTGAAGGCGACCTTGGAATACCAACGCGTGATGGTGCAACAATTGTCCTCCATTCAAAAAGGGCTTGCCGATGTGCTTGAAAGATTGAATGCTCTTCCGGGTGAGATTCGTCAAATATTCCATGACCAGCGGTTGATTGATCTTCAGACAAAAATCGGAGGCAGCATTCTTCGGTACAGCGATGAAGTGAATGCTGCTACTGACTTTCCCGGTGGATTCCAAGCCTGGACTTCCGACGTTTTCGTACGCCAGAAGCTAATGGACATATCGAATAGCCTGGACGAGGCTATTGCGGATATTAGTCAACGTCGCTGGACTGACGCCATGACATCGCTCTATCTTCCCGCCGCGTTGTTCACCTCGCTCGGGATTCGTGCGGCACTGGGGCTATCCACAGGCCGCCTGAAGTTTGAGGCGCAAAAGTATCTGGACTTAATGGCTAGGGTTGAAGATGTTACGGAACATGGATCGGCAGCTGCCGACTTGCACTCGCGCCGAGCGGTAATACAGAAGCTCACCGCAGACCTTGCCGCGGAGGGCTTCGTGGTCCCAGCAGGAGGCGTGCAAACAGTAATTGAGTTTGCGTTGGGACAGGTTGCGGTCCAGGATTACTCGCCGCCATACACCGACATCGAAGGAATTTGCCCTGAAAACGCACCAGCTAAGGGGGGCACAAGGTGCCGCACAATACGCCACGCGCACCCAGAACGAGTCGGCGCCAAGGAAGCCTACCGTTTTTCCATGAAAGTTTCCCCTTTGTGGGTGCGTGACCCAGAGGAAACAGCGACCCAATATGCAATTCGGCAGTTCCTTCCAGGGGATATTGAAGTCTTTGGCGTTCCGGTGGCAAGTCAACCTGTCTCACGCGTAGATGCAAGGTCTCCCGCCGCACGGCTGAACGCAGCAAATGCGTCAGCGATTAGGTCCAACGCTGAGCGTACGGCAACGATGGTGCGAGCATTACTGGTGCGCCACAATGAAGAGGCAGCTTACAGCGCTCTGAACATTGGGTCGCTGGCCGCCCTGAGCAATGCTCGTCGGGATGTTTTCGGCTTTTTTGGTATTGATCAATAACATGAGGAAGCACATCACGAAAGCTTTGGCGATTGCGGCTATTGCGTTTGTAAGCTCACTTGGTTCTATTGCGCGGGCGGATGACTATGTGCCCTTGATTGACAGCAATGGAATTCCTCCGCTGGTGACCCCTCAGCGCAGCATCCGTCTAGATATGGTCAGTAGCAACCTTTCATCTCTCTTCGACTGGCTGCAGCCCCATCTGGTGAAGATGGCCGTCGATCAGGAGTTCAACAGGGTGGCGAAGGCAGGGCTGACCGAGACGGCCCGGTTGGGCCAAGCGGGTGTGCTCTTAAAGGTTCGTATTTCAACGGCCACAATAGGAACACAAACCTTTTATTACCCGGTTGGGACGGGAGTGTTAGCTGTTGGTATTGGCCCAAGTCCGGATGCGGTTTGTTTCGCACAGCAGTGCTACAACACGATAAGTCCCCAACCTGCGCCAGGAACCCAGCTGTCCAATGAAGATTCCAGGTATGTTTGGCTAGAACCTGTTGGCGGCGGAAAAGTGGTGCAGGCGTCTCACTACAACATCGAACCTTTGGAGCGACGCGCACAACTCACGTTCCTCAACCAAAGCGCACGCAACGCATACCGAAACATGGTATCGGCACAATATTTTGCTGGATATGCTACTCAACTATCACGAATAGCGCGCGGGGAGGCGGACCGAAAGACGGTGCTTGTCCTTCTGCAATCCAAGGCTGCGGCTGAACAGAAGATTCTCACCGTTGAAACTGAACTCAACAAGCAACTGGACAAAGCAAAGCGTGGAGCCAAAGCAGCAGCCATTTTCGATGTCCTGTCTGGCGTTTTTTCGATGGCGTCAAGCGTCGCTATGGCATCTTCCATTACGGGGGAAGATCTAAAAACATCTGCGGGCAGTCCTCCTGCAACTCAGGCGGACCTGCTAAAGGCCGTCGAGCAATTGAGAGCTCAAAGCCTCTCCACCGCGGACGCGCTTCGAAGTCAGCAAAAAGAGCTACAAAAATCGATTGACGATATGTCCAATGCCGTCTTGAAGATTGGCGCGGAAAATGAGTTTATCCCAGGTAACAATGGATTCATTTACAAACTCCATTGACTGCCACCTTACTGATAAATTCCTGAAGGCGTCCAGAGGGATTAGTTGAGCGCCTTGCTTACGATTACAATCACGACCAGCCACACATGACCCTTGGCGGCAGGACGCCAGTTCAAAAACTGGCCCTTGCCGCATAGCCTCTACTTTTGGTGCGTACTTAAAAAGGGGGATTACCTCGCCACAGGCTGCTTGGCCGGTGCGGATTCAAGTTGACAGTTCGTTGCTGGCGCGCAGTTCGGAGACTGCGAAACACGGCTGTCCGACACCGGGTACTGACCAGCATACATACCGGCAGCGCGTTCCCTATGAGGTCCGCCCTGGCAAACAGGAAGTTGCTACGGCCTAGCCCGACAGC
>NZ_JBHSMS010000089.1:0-5147 GCF_042656795.1 Massilia jejuensis
CCGGATTGCGCAACGGCCGCAACTCGCCTTTGGCCACCGCGTCTGGTACTGAGAACGAATACCGGCCTAGCATGTTGATGTGCTCATGCAGTAACGGCGACAGCCTAGCCACATCCTCATCGCGGACCTCGAAGTCGTCCGAGCGTAGCTGGTTCAATGCGGCCTCCATGTAGCTTGTGTTCCACAGCACGATCATGTTGAGCACCAGGCCGAGCGCTCCAAGCTGGTCCTCCTGCCCGTCGCGGTAATGCTGCCGCAGCTCGCCGCGCTTGCCGTGGAAAACGGCGCGGGCAACGCTGTGCCGCCCCTCGCCACGGTTAAGCTGGGTCAGCGTGCCCCGGCGCTTGGCTTCGTCGTCAATGTAGGTCAGCGTGTGCAGAGTCTTGTCAATTCGACCGAACTCGGCGATGGCTTGGGCCAGCCGGGTCGGGCGTTCGCCGACTTGGAGCGTGCGCATGATACCGGCAGCCGGAACCCTACCAAGCTTGAGCGAGCCGGCCAGGCGCAGCATGTCATCCCAATGCGGCTCGATCTTTTGCAGGCTGATATTGTGTCCGGATACAGAATTGAGCAGCCCATAGTCGGCTTTGGTGTTGATCCGCCAGAAGCGCGTACCGCCTACATCAGCTAGGCGCGGGCTGAACCGGTATCCAAGCAGGCGGAACAGCCCAAAAACCACATCACTATAGGCGCCTGTGTCAGTCATGATCTGAGTCGGCTGAAGGTCGGTTTGCTGCTCCAGGACGACGGCGAGCAGGACCAGGCTGTCGCGTAGTGTGCCCGGCACCGTAATGTCATTCAGTCCTGAAAACTGGTTTGATATCAGGTTATACCAAGTGACACCGCGCCCGGCGCCGAAGTATTTCGGGTTCGGCCCGGAATGCACAGACCGCACCGGCACCACGAACCGCATGCCGTCGGCCGACGCGACCTCGCCGCCGCCCCACACGCTGGCCAGCTCCGACCGGCTCTGTGCCGCTACCAGTATGGTGTTTGCCGCCGTGATGGTGTCGTCGCGCAGGTAATTCTGATCCACCCATGACAATCTATCGCGTTTGAGTGCCGGCACGTCGCCACGGATCAGCGGCTCGGGCCCTGTGTTACAGGCTTCGGCCATCAGCACTGCGCAGATGCTCACATGCAGATCGGAAGCGCGCGCAGTGCGCTCCGATAGGTGGGTGAAGGCGTCGGTAAAGCATGTCCGGGCGGCTATCTCCAGGATCAGCTCCGGAAGATCAACGCGCGGCAGCATGCCCATCACCTTGGCGCGCAGCGCGATCAACGACGCCGGCTCGTCAATTTTGTCCAGCGGACTGAGGACCAGTTCGTGTTTGTCGCCCACCTTGTGGAAGCGCACGGCCGGGTTCTCAGGTAGCCTAGCGGCCACCGCCTGGTAAGTGCGGTCCAGTTCACCGGCCAGTGCGGTCAATGTCGGCCCCGGCACCGCCGAAAGGCCTAACGTGCGGCAAATGATCGGGCGCGTGGATTCCCATTCGGCGCTATCGAGCAAACCGGCGCGCGGATCGGCGTACCGCCAACTCGGGGCCACGAACACGTCACGCCGGCGCAGTGCGACGCGCAACTCGGACAAAACGCAAAACGTGTAGGCGTGGAAATCGATGACATTGTCCTCGCCCAGTACATGGCGTTCCCACGCTTTGGAGATGATTTCGCGCGGTGCGTCGTTGCCAGGCCTTTTTGCTCTCATGTTGGCGCGAAGCCAGTCGAAAGCAGCGATTAACGGCTCGCCAGCCACATTCGCGCCAAAGTGGATGTTTTCGGCCAACGCTGGCAGGAAACGGCGCACGGTCTTGTACTTGACGTCCAGCTCCTGGTAATACACGTTGTCGGTCGGACGAATTAGCTTATTCACGCTAGTGAGGGCCAGTGCGAGCGCGTCAGGAGACACTTGTGCGAACAACTGTTTGCGCAGCTCGGCGTCCGGCACGGTATCGTCCAGCAGCAATTGGCAGGCACTCGCCAGGGTGGCTGCCGCTGCGTCCAGGTCTTTGAGTGAGCGAAGGCGAGATTTTTTGTCAGCCTTTACAGCGTCACCGAAAAGCTCACGGAGGATTACTTCCAACACTTCCAAGGCATCATCCTGTGCCGATGCTTCAAGGCAGTGCACGAACGCGACCAGGGTTGCCAAGCGACGCAAGGCCGGCAGACGCAGGATCGCGCTGGCCTTGGCGGCGCCCGCGAACCGAGCTAGGGCCGCGACCCGTGTGGCCGGGATGCGCGTGGCGGCCGGCAACCGGATACCAAGCTCACGAACCGCTTGCAGGCGCATCAGTGCCAGGCTCATTGATCGACTGCTCGCCACCATCGGCCCGGTACGGAGACGATCAAGCGGCGAATTTCGAGTGCCGCCGGAAGAAATCAGGAGGCCCTCTAGGCGCGTTTGCTGGTCCAGGCTGACCCCATTGCCAAGCGAACGCCATAACCGCTCCTCAACGCGGCTACGCAGGCGCGCGACGTACCGTTCGAGGGTCGTACAGCCGGGCAGCAGCACCTTGTGCGTTACAAGCCAAGTTGTGGCGCGCTCGAATAGCACACTTGGCCGATCAGTGCCGGTCCAGCAAATGGCATATAGCCACCGCGTCAGACGGAAAGCGACCAGCGGTTCCGTGAATTCGACATACCCGTAGGAGGCGCGAATTTCTGTCGCATGCTGCCAGCGCTGCTCGCCGGTACTGTAGGCGCTCGCCTTGTGCGGAGTCTCTATGCGCAGCTGCTTAGCCAACGTCCGCAGCACGGGCTGCGGCACAGCGAGCGGGTCTTCGAGAAACGTGCCCAGGTAGCGCACCGTCCCCAGCTGGACTGCGAAGCCTAGCCGATTGTGCGCACCCCGCTTTTGTGCAATCAGCGCGTGGTCGGTGTCGTCCAGGTGAAAATACCGGGCGAGATCATGGGGCGATGGCGGGCCGACAAAGCGACCATAGTTTTCGCGTTGGGCGTTTGAAAGGAAGCTGACTGGCATAGTTGTGGCGCTGCACTTAGACCGCCACATTATGGCTTGTTAATGATGGCCCAAGGAAATGGACACGCTACGTTTTCCCCAAATGGGACAAATCGAGGGGCAAGACACTAATCGCCTTGCCCCTCGATACTGAAGCCCGAAGCTAGACCTTATACTGGCGGTTTAGCCAACTACAAAGCGCCGCATGCCCCACAACATTACGCTGATCACGACCATTGCCGCCGCCCTTGGGTTCGGACTCATCTTTGGCATGCTTGCTGTGCGCCTGAAACTTCCTGCCCTGGTCGGCTACCTTGCAGCCGGCATTGTGATCGGCCCAGCTACACCTGGCTTCGTGGCAGACGTTGTCTTGGCCGGCCAGTTGGCCGAGATCGGCGTGATGCTCCTAATGTTTGGCGTCGGACTGCACTTTTCCCTCGATGACCTGCTCGAGGTACGCGGCATCGCCCTCCCCGGAGCGTTATTGCAGATTACGGTGGCGACCGCCATGGGCATCGGCGTGTCGCACTTGTGGGGCTGGAGCTTAGGGGCAGGCCTGGTGTTCGGACTTGCGCTATCGGTGGCCAGCACCGTCGTGCTGTTACGGGCACTGGAAGATCGGGGAATACTGGCCTCGATCAACGGGCGCATTGCAGTCGGCTGGCTGGTGGTGGAAGACCTAGTTACAGTGCTGATGCTTGTGATGCTGCCAGCGCTGGCCGGGCCGCTAGGTGGTGTTGCCGCCTCCACCGGCGCCGGTTTGTGGAGCTCGTTAGCGCTTACCTTGGGGCAGGTAGCCGCCTTCGTGATCTTCATGCTAGTTGTGGGGCGCAAACTGTTTCCATGGTTTCTGTGGCGGGTGGCAAAGACTGGTTCGCGCGAACTGTTCACGTTGGCCGTGATCGCCAGCGCGGTTGGCATCGCCTACGGGTCATCAGAACTATTCGGAGTGTCATTCGCGCTTGGCGCTTTCTTTGCTGGCATGGTGCTGCGCGAATCGCCTCTCAGCCACCGCGCAGCGGAAGAATCGCTACCCCTGCGCGACGCCTTTTCGGTGCTTTTTTTTGTGTCGGTGGGCATGCTTTTCGATCCGATCGTCCTGGTTGAAAGCCCGCTGCGCGTGCTGATAGTGGTGGTGATTATCATGTTCGGCAAATCCTTGGCAGCCTTCCTGCTTGTGCTAGCCCTACGCTACCCGCTCAATACTGCACTGACCGTGTCGGCAAGTCTGGCGCAGATAGGTGAATTTTCATTCATCCTTGCCGCCATGGGCATTTCGCTCGGGCTGCTGCCAGTTGAAGGGCAAAATTTAATTTTGGCCGGTGCTATCGTGTCAATCGCCCTTAACCCTATCCTCTTCAAGGCAATCGAACCAATTCAACGCTGGTTAGGCATCCAGTCGGACTTAGCGCGCAAATTGGACCGCTCGACCGACCCCTTGGCCGAGTTACCCATGAATACCCATCAGCAACGGCTTATAGGACAGGTAGTTCTGGTCGGCTACGGTCGCGTTGGCCGTACGATCGCCGACGAACTAACTAAGCAAGGGGTGCACTTCGTTGTGGCGGAACAGAATCGCGAACTGGTGGACCAACTGCGTCAACACGATATTGCTGCAGTGGCCGGTAACGCAGCCGAGCCCGGAGTGCTGATCCAAGCGCATATCGCAAATGCGGCCTTACTTGTGATCGCAACGCCTGACACCTTCCACGTGCGGGCAATGATCGAAACAGCGCGCGCGCTAAATCCGTCAATCAAAACGCTGGTGAGGTCACACAATGAAGACGAGGCACGCCTCCTGCACAGCGAAGGTGCCGGCGAGGTGATGATAGGCGAACAAGAGCTGGCGCGGAACATGACTCGCCATATCGTTGAGCAGTTGAATCGGCAAACGCCTGCGGCTGGTGGATAACCAGTATGTTTCGCCATTAGGCATACTCAAGCCTGCAACATTCAAAAAAGATTTGCCAGGTGCGCCACCAGGTGAGTACGTGATCATCGTTTATGACAGCGTTTTCTCCAACATGCCAACAGTTGTCGAAACGGTAACGCAAATGCGAGAAGTCGATGGGGCCTGGAAGGTGTCGGGCTATTTTATTCGTTGATGAGCGTGGTGGCCCTGCTCGATGTGGGGCTCTGTGGGCGTGCGTCGCGTGCTGCGCGCTACTGGTCGCACCTTTGCTAGCTT
>NZ_JBHSMS010000090.1:0-1251 GCF_042656795.1 Massilia jejuensis
ATATCCGGTCTCGTACTAATACACCTGTTCCAGGTGCTGGACCCTGATGGGCTATTCGCGCGCTGACTCCCTATCGCTTTGACGGGCTCGAAGGCCTCAGACGTTATCGGGTTTCATCAGCGCCGGTTCGACCTGTTGGCCATCATGCGGCTTGTCATGCAATCGTAGTTCGGATACTTCTTCAGGTACTTCTACAGCTGCGCTACGCGGCTTGCGGTTGGTAATCAGTTCCTCTGGTGAGCATTGCCCAAGCGATACGGGCCGTCTTGTTCGCTAACGCTACTGCGGCGATATTCGGGTGTCGCGTCATTGCGATGCGCATCACCCAGATACTCAATCGGTCCGTTTTCGCTTGCGCCGTTCGGATGACAGCTCGGGCGCCATGGATGAGCAAACTGCGAAGATAAGCATCGCCTCGCTTGCTAATGCCGAGCAATCGCTCCTTTCCTCCCGAGCTGTTTTGTTTGGGCGTCAGCCCAAACGAAGCAGCCATCTCTCGACCGTTGGAAAACTGACTCGCGTCTCCAACCGTTGCCAGCAATGCCGTCGCGGTAAGCGGCCCGATGCCACGAACTTGCTGCAAGCGTATAGCCACGGGGTCTTGCCGGGCAATCTGTTCGATCTCCCGGTCGAGCTCTTCGATACGGTCGTCGAAAGCCAGCAGATCTCGCCACAGGCCACGCAACAGCCGACGAAAGCGTTCGCTTAGCCCGTTTTCCTGATCCTCGAGCCAGCGCGGGATTGCCAACCTCAAGTGCAGCAGTTCTTTCGGCGCCACCAATCCATATTCGGACGTCAGACCCCGCAGCTGGTTGGCCTTCGCCTTGCGCTGATCCATTAGACCCGAGCGCACCCGGTGTACGGCCTGGATATCCTGCTGCTCGACGGTTTTAACTGCGACAAAACGCATGCTCGGCCGGCTCATCGCTTCGCAGATCGCTTCGGCGTCGTTCGCGTCGTTCTTGTTGCTCTTGACGTAGGGCTTAACGAACTGCGGAGCGATCAGCTTCGCCGTGTATCCCTTTGCCTGTAGCAGCCGGGCCCAGTGGTGCGCGCCGCTACACGCTTCCATCCCGATCTCGCAGCCCGGCTCGATCCTGTCGAGCAGTGCCTTTATCCAGTCACCACGCACTAGCTTGCGCCGCCAGACCGTCTTTTCTGAGCGGTCTACGCCGTGCAGTTGAAAGACATTCTTTGCCAAGTCGACCCCAACGCGGATAAGCTTCATGACGGACTCCTTCTTTCAAACCG
>NZ_JBHSMS010000091.1:0-763 GCF_042656795.1 Massilia jejuensis
CGAAGCGATCTTTACTCTCGGTGTAATGGTAATACTCGACTTCTGTCTCGTTTGGGTCAAGCATGAGCTGGCGCTGGGCCGGCGAGGCATTCTTGTACCATCCGACCAATCCGGCATTGAAAATGGCACCGGCGGACTTCGTGCCGACCATGTCGTCCGGCCGCCACGAACGGTTGTCCAGTCGATCCAGATCGTCCTGCCGTTTTTTACTCAGGCGAAGATTACTGCCCATCACGCCGGGCAAGAAGATCACAGGGATGACCTTGCGTGGCGGGAGTTTGACGTCGTGGCGGACGGTGTCGGACGTCGCCGTCATGCGGACCGTATATTCAGCCCAGCCGCCGACGCCCTGCGTGAATTCGCCCTGGTGATTGCCCCGCTCATTCAGTCCAGATTGGTCGCTCATGGTAGTTCGCCCTTGTAGCGGATGGTGTAGGAGTCGAAACCGCCTGATTTCTGTATCTCGGTGCTGCCGCTGGCTGCGGTTTTCCCTTCAATGACCGTTTCGTCGTCGCGCACGAGCTCGTAGGCGATGTTCTTCTCCGGCTTCAAATTGGCGTCGACGAAGTTGACTTCCTGGTCGAAGCGGTAATCGGACTTGCGTTCGTTGAATGCCTGCGACACGCTTTTCGCTGGCAGCGTCTCGAGATTGCCGTGAAATAGCACAGGGGATGAAGTGAAAAACTGCACCTTCTCGCCGATCTCGACCATGTTGTTGACGCCGTGCAGCCGTACGCCTTTCTTGCCGCGGACATTCACCCAA
>NZ_JBHSMS010000092.1:0-694 GCF_042656795.1 Massilia jejuensis
GGACGGATTTGTCCTGCAAGTGCGTAAAATTGGTCTGCGAATGACATCGAGACGCCTGTGCCGATGTCGAACTGCCCCTTCCGAATCATGTGCATCAGCTCGACGCCTGCCAGCACATTGCTGGCGGCTCGGAACGACTTGAAGCCCAGCATGGGCCTGGTTACGCGCTTGATCGCGCGATGGTCTTGCTCAACGATGTTGTTGAGGTACTTGACCTGGCGTACCGTAATCGGTACCGCCGTGGCGTTGTTGATCTCATCAATCGCGGCCTTGTTGGCACCGCTTTTGTCCATCGCGATTTTTTCGGGGACGTCTTGCTCGCGCATGGCCTTCTCGAAAAACCGCCTGGCGGCAGCCATGTCGCGGTGTGCCGTTAGAAGGAAATCGACGGTTTTCCCTTCCTTGTCGACGGCGCGGTAGAGATACTTCCAGGCGCCCTTGACCTTGATGTACGTCTCGTCCATGCGCCAGCTCCTGCCGACCTTGCGTCTGTGCTTACGGGACAGCTTCTCGACCAACGGCAAGAACCGGATAGCCCATCGGTTAACCGTGGAATAGTCAACCGACACGCCGCGCTCATCCATGATCTCCTCAAGGTGTCGATAGCTCAACGGGTACGCGGCGTACCAGCGGATGCAGACCAGGATGACGTCGGGCGGAAAGCGCATTCCTTTGAAGCTAAGCATGTCAAATC
>NZ_JBHSMS010000093.1:0-584 GCF_042656795.1 Massilia jejuensis
ATTGAAGTGCACGCCCCAGGACTCGTGCGCCGCGCAAAACAGGGCCGACATCTGCGGCGACACCGCGCGCGCCATCGGCCGCTCGCCCAGTTCCAGCACCTCGACCGCCGCGCCCTCGGCCGCGGCCACGGCGGCGAATTCCAGCCCGATGAAACCGGCGCCGATGACGACCGCGCGTTTTGCCGTCTTCAGCAGGGGCGCGATCGTTTCCGCATCGAGGCGGGTCTTGACGCCAAAGACGCCCGCAAGCTCCGCCCCCGGCAGGTTGAGGGGACGGTTGTGTGCACCGGTGGCCAGTACCAGGTGGTCGTAGTCGAGCGCGTCGCCCGATGCCAGCAGCAGGCGCTTGTTCTGGCGGTCGATTGCCGCACCGCGGCCGGCCACGAGTTCGATCTGCTGCTCGCCGTAGAAAGCCTCGCTGCGGAACTGCATGGCGGCGGCATCGATCTTCCCAAGCAAAAACGCCTTGGACAGCGGCGGACGCTGGTACGGCAGCCAGGGTTCGTCGTTGACGAGCGCGATCCGCCCGCTGAAACCTTCCTGGCGCAGCGACACCGCGACCTGCACGCCGGCGTGGCCGGCCC
>NZ_JBHSMS010000094.1:0-1087 GCF_042656795.1 Massilia jejuensis
TGGCATTCTGAGATGCGATTTCTGCCCTCAGGACAGGCGGTTTTCAGCGAATTGATCGGTTTTTTTGCGCCTTCCGGCGCTCAAGGCGCACGTCGGGATTCAGTGATCGAAAATCGCCGGCCGGCCAGCACCAGATTGGCGAAACCGAACAGCGTGAACAGCTGAGCAGTATTTTTGGCCAGGCCGCGATAGCGCGTCTTCCGATGACGAAACAGGTTCTTGATGACGTGGAACGGATGCTCGACTTTCGCTCTCACACTGGCTTTGAGATGCTCCAGTTTTTCAAGCATACGACCGACCTTATTTTTCGGCAGTGCCTTGCGTTTGGATCGCTTCATTGCGACATGCCAGGTGACCGATCTGCCCTGATTCTCCGGGCGCTTCTCGACACCTTGATAACCGGCATCGCCGAGCGCAGCAGACTCATCGCCATGCAATAGCGCACAGGCTTGGGTGACGTCGGAGACGTTGCCAGCAGTGCCGATAACGGTGTGCACCAGACCGGACGCAGCATCAACGCCCACATGGGCCTTCATCCCAAAGTGCCAGTCGTTACCTTTCTTCGACTGGTGCATTTCCGGATCGCGCTCTCCGTTTTTGTTCTTCGTCGACGGTGGTGCCGCGATCAGCGTGGCATCGACGATAGTCCCTTCGCGCATCATCAAACCCTTTTCCGCGAGATGACCGTTGATGGTGTCGAAGATCTTTTTGGTCAGCTCATTGTCCTCGAGCAGGTGCCGAAACTTCAGCAATGTCGTCGCGTCGGGGGCGGACTCTCGATTGAGGTCGATACCGACGAAACCACGAATCGCCTGGCTGTCGTAGATCGCATCCTCGATGCCTTCGTCCGACATGCCAAAGCATTGTTGGGCCACGTACATGCGCAGCATGCGCGCAAGACCAATTGGAGGACGGCCAGCGCCATTGACCCTCGGGTAAAACGGTTCGATTTCTTGATGCAGCTTACCCCACGGAGTGGTCGAGTCGAGCTCTGCGAGAAACACGTCGCGCCGCGTCAGCTTCTTCTTGTTGGCATACTCGAGATCGGAGAAGCTTTTCTGCATGATCGACAGGGCGGCGTTGAGTG
>NZ_JBHSMS010000095.1:0-1263 GCF_042656795.1 Massilia jejuensis
TCATACGAGACCGTACCGCAAACCGACACAGGTGGGCGAGATGAGTATTCTAAGGCGCTTGAGAGAACTCGGGAGAAGGAACTCGGCAAATTGGTACCGTAACTTCGGGAAAAGGTACGCCCCGGTAGCTTGACCACTTTACTGTGGAAGGGCGAAAGGGTTGCAATAAACTGGTGGCTGCGACTGTTTAATAAAAACACAGCACTCTGCAAACACGAAAGTGGACGTATAGGGTGTGACGCCTGCCCGGTGCTGGAAGATTAAATGATGGGGTGCAAGCTCTTGATTGAAGTCCCAGTAAACGGCGGCCGTAACTATAACGGTCCTAAGGTAGCGAAATTCCTTGTCGGGTAAGTTCCGACCTGCACGAATGGCGTAACGATGGCCACACTGTCTCCTCCCGAGACTCAGCGAAGTTGAAATGTTTGTGATGATGCAATCTACCCGCGGCTAGACGGAAAGACCCCATGAACCTTTACTGTAGCTTTGCATTGGACTTTGAACCAATCTGTGTAGGATAGGTGGGAGGCTTTGAAGCGGGGACGCCAGTTCTCGTGGAGCCATCCTTGAAATACCACCCTGGTTTGTTTGAGGTTCTAACCTTGGTCCGTTATCCGGATCGGGGACAGTGCATGGTAGGCAGTTTGACTGGGGCGGTCTCCTCCTAAAGTGTAACGGAGGAGTTCGAAGGTACGCTAGGTACGGTCGGACATCGTGCTAATAGTGCAATGGCATAAGCGTGCTTAACTGCGAGACCGACAAGTCGAGCAGGTACGAAAGTAGGACATAGTGATCCGGTGGTTCTGTATGGAAGGGCCATCGCTCAACGGATAAAAGGTACTCTGGGGATAACAGGCTGATTCCTCCCAAGAGTTCATATCGACGGGGGAGTTTGGCACCTCGATGTCGGCTCATCACATCCTGGGGCTGTAGCCGGTCCCAAGGGTATGGCTGTTCGCCATTTAAAGTGGTACGTGAGCTGGGTTTAAAACGTCGTGAGACAGTTTGGTCCCTATCTGCCGTGGGCGTTGGAAATTTGAAGGGGGCTGCTCCTAGTACGAGAGGACCGGAGTGGACGAACCTCTGGTGTACCGGTTGTCACGCCAGTGGCATTGCCGGGTAGCTAAGTTCGGAAGAGATAACCGCTGAAAGCATCTAAGCGGGAAACTTGCCTTGAGATGAGATTTCCCGGAGCCTTGAGCTCCTTGAAGGGTCGTTCGAGACCAGGACGTTGATAGGCTGGGTGTGGAAGTGCAGTAATGC
>NZ_JBHSMS010000097.1:0-571 GCF_042656795.1 Massilia jejuensis
CGCTTCCTCGCCGGTCGGACGCATGCCCTTCAGCACCACGAAGGCGCAGATCGATTCGCCGGTCGTCTCGTCCGGCTTGCCGACCACGGCCGCTTCGGCCACGATCGGATTGGCCACCAGCGCCGATTCGATTTCCATCGTGCCCATCCGGTGACCGGAAACGTTGAGCACGTCGTCGATGCGGCCGGTGATGGTGAAGTAACCCGTTTCCTTGTTGCGGATGGCGCCGTCGCCGGCCAGGTAGTACTTGCCACCCAACTCTTCCGGGAAATAGCTGGTCTTGAAACGTTCCGGGTTGTTCCAGATGGTGCGGATCATCGATGGCCACGGACGCTTGACGACCAGGATGCCGCCCTGCCCGTTCGGCACGTCCGCGCCGGCTTCGTCGACGATGGCCGCCATGATGCCCGGCAGCGGCAGCGTGCACGAGCCCGGCACCATGGGGGTCGCGCCCGGCAGCGGCGTGATCATGTGGCCGCCCGTTTCGGTCTGCCAGAAGGTGTCGGCGATCGGGCAGCGTTCCTGGCCGACGTTCTTGTAGTACCACATCCAGGCTTCTGGATTGATCGGC
>NZ_JBHSMS010000098.1:0-772 GCF_042656795.1 Massilia jejuensis
CAGCGTACTGGCCGCGCAATAGGTCAGCATCATGCTGTAGCCGCCGCTGGCGCTGAACATGGCGCCGAACATCAGGGGCGCCGCCGCCGAAGCGACCGTGATCAGGCCCTGGTGCAGGCCGAAGATGCGGCCGTAATCCTTGAGGCCGAAGTAACGCGCCATCAGGAAGGCGGCGATATCGAATTCCGCGCCCGCACCCAGGCCCGCCAGCGCCGCCGCGGCCGACAGCAATGCGACATCGGTGCTTCCGGAAAGGAAGATGAATGAGCCTGCGGCGGGCAGCGCGAGGCTGATCGCGGCCACGGCGGGCGGCCACAGGCGGTCGAGCAGATAGCCCACTACCAGGCGCCCGAGCACGAGCGCGATGCCGAACCACGCGAACACCGCGGTGGCGCTGGCGGCATCCAGTCCGCGGTCGCGCAGCATCGGCACCGTGCTGGTGACGACGCCCATCACCGCGGACACGACCAGGCACAGAGCAATATTGCAGACCCAGTATTTGGGCGAGGCCAGGGCCGTGCGGAAGTTCATCCCTGCCAGCGTCACCGGTTCGCCATCCGCCGTCTTCGCGGCCGCGCGCACCTCCGGCAGGCGGAACCATGCCAGGGTCAAGGGGATCCCGATCACCACATTCACGAGTGCGAGAATCACGAATGGCGCCTGCCAGCCCCAGTGCGCCACGCCCCAGGCGAACAGCGGGGGCGTGACCGCCGCGGTGATCCCGGTGCCGGACAAACCGAGCGCCAGGGCCAGCCCACGGTTACGCACGAAC
>NZ_JBHSMS010000099.1:0-2330 GCF_042656795.1 Massilia jejuensis
AAAGGCGTTTTCTCAAGGTTGGGAATGGTAAAGAGACCCCTGAAAACGCCCAGATCTCGCGTTTTTACACAGCCTGGGCCAAAAGCAGCCGTTCACCATATGGGCGCAGTGCACATTTTGATCTGCTCCCAGATTTCTATGCAACTGGAAGCGATTGCCAACATTAACACGTCTTACTACAGGGATTCATACGCAAAAGGCTCTCCTAGTCCTCCGTTATAATGACGAGGCGGCGTCGTATAGGTGGGAAATTCTTCAAGCCCTGCAATACTTGATTAAAGAACTAGTATGAGCAACACCAATAATGATGAGCTGATTTCACTTTACAGCCATATTGACGGATCATCGGGCAGAGACATTGAGCTACAGCCGGGTACTCTGAAAGATCAGCTCGCCGAAGCATCACAGTACCTGCAATACAGTAGCGTTCACGTCCCCATCCATAGTGACAACATCAAGTGGGTCGCATATCAAGCTGCTGCCGAGCTGGAAAAAGCAGTCGAATGGTTGAATGAAGCCTCGAACCAAGACGACCTTTATTTTCGGGTCGGCTTTTCCGATGGTAATAATTTTGGTGCCCGTATCGATGAAAATCGTGCACGGAACTCCTCTATACGTGATTGCCTCATTACAATCCGCCTAGGCAGTATCCCCCTCCTCATTGGGATCGGAAATCGCCTCAATACGTTAAGCCAATCGCCTCTGTTAGCGTCAATCATGCTTGGGCATAGCGACCGAGATTTTGGAGTGATTCCCTTCGACCCCGAAATCGATCCAATTGGATCAACCGTATGGGAACAGGATACTCAATCGGGGATGGACCATACCCTCGCGAACGTAGTGAATGCGCTGCTATTGATGTTTTTTCACGAAGCGTCCCATGGCTGTGCCGCCCATGGTTACATCTGGAACAAGCGGAAGGACGATTTGCTGGAGGCTCAATATCACCGGGCAATGGAAATGGAGGCCGATTGGGGAGCAGGCATGTTGTACGTGAAATATCGCTCGGCGACTTCGAATTACGATGCCCGAACGCTTTGTAAACAGCTTCTGTATGGCTCCCAGTGTAACTACTTAGGGCTGCAAATCGCGAGGGGCTTAACGGGTGGCCCCGACACCCACTACCATCTACCCCATACCCGCACGCACTGCACACTATACGGCGCTCAGCAAGCATGGGAAGCAATCACTTGTTTCGATCAAAGTTTTGTGGATCTGATCAACGAAGCCTATGCATCAATCGACCTTGTTGAAAAGCTTTTTTCGAAAAAGATCAAAGGCTGGCTCTCTTATGATAATGCTCGCTCCGAGCGAGACATGGCAGGCTCAAGATCGATCAGTCGGCCAATGATCGACGAGTTACAGAAATCTCACGCCTATAAAAGGGCACGTCCGTTTGATATATTGAAAGGATTACCAGCTGCCATTTGACTCACTCAGCTTTTCATCTATTACAGACACGCCGATAGCTCATTCTTGAGTGCCTTCAAACCTGCTTTAATAGGCATGACTTGCGCAGCGACCCCGGCTGAGTACATATGCCCAAGATAACGATCAATTGCAGGTATGTCTTCCGAAACGTATTTTGCAAGTTCTTTTGCTCGGGCAATTAGGACTTTATTTACCAAAGTTCGATTGTCTCCGCTTTTCATTCCGTCGTACAAATACAGCAGGTCACCCACAGCGGTTCCCCGGGCTGTGAGGCTGTTTACGTCATGAAAGAGTCCCCCGGCTGCCAGTCGAGTTGAGTCGCCCTGCGGCAGTACTCGGTAAGACTCAAATAGGCTCGCGTTACCCTCTTTAATTGCCTCTACCGAAGCGACTAAAGAACTGTGTTTGATGTTCTCACCAGAACAGGCTCCGACCGCTGTTGTTGCGTACAAGAACAAAGTGAAGAAGAATATAGGTTTCATTGAGCCTCCGAGTCAGAACTGAATTATCTCATTTATATTGAATTTCAGAACCAAAATCTGCGAGGGCTGCTTCTATACTGAAGTTTTTGTACTCAGCACCAGACCTTTCACCTACTGTGTCGACCGACAACTCGGGAACACAGGTGACACAGAACATGAAGACTGCGCCAAGTTAGTAAAAAACTGAGATGCCTGCGTACACTTGTCGAAAGGCCGGTTTGGGTCGAAAGCAGCCGGTCCCGGTCGCTGGCTCTGTTGGTGACGTTACTCAGTTCTGGGCGGTCAGGTGTTTGAGGGCATGGAGGCGCTGCACACGTTCCAGGCGCATTTCGACAGCTAGCGGGAGGCGAGCTGAATCGCCACGACTATTGTAGACACTCCTGAGCCATAATATAAGGCACAAGGAGAAGGTATGAG
>NZ_JBHSMS010000100.1:0-502 GCF_042656795.1 Massilia jejuensis
CGTCGACGATGGCCTTCAGGGGCAGCGACTTGCCGCCGCGCCGCTGCTCGTCGGCGGTGATGACGGCCACGGCGCCGGCGTCGATGATGCGTTCCTGCAGCGACTTGGCCGAGAAGCCGCCGAAGACCACCGAGTGGGTGGCGCCGATGCGCGCGCACGCCTGCATCGCGGCCACGCCTTCGATCGACATCGACATATAGATGATGACGCGGTCGCCCTTCTTGATGCCGCGCGACTTCAGGCCGTTGGCGAACTTGCAGACGCGCGCGTGCAGCTCGCGATAGCTGGCGCGGGTGACGCTGCCGTCGTCGGCCTCGAAGATGATCGCCGTTTTCTCGGCGTTGCCGTTGGCCAGGTTGCGGTCGAGGCAGTTGTAGGACGCATTCAGCTGCCCGTCGGCGAACCATTGATAGAACGGCGCGTTCGATTCGTCCAGGGTGTTGGTGAACGGCTTGTGCCAGTCGAGGTGTTCCCTGGCCAGGCGGCCCCAGAACCCTTCGTA
>NZ_JBHSMS010000101.1:0-793 GCF_042656795.1 Massilia jejuensis
GCACAGGCCGCGCCAGCAGAAATTCAAATGACGATGGACCTCGCAATACTTTGACACTTTTCGCATTTCTGTTTATATTCGACTCACAATTAAACGCATGGGAGCCTGCCGGGCCATTCGGCGGAGCCCGACAACAGGAGGCAAAATGGCTGGAATGGGCAATCCCGAGACCTGGTCGCTGGGACAGCAGGATACCGTCATCGCCGCGCTCGATCGGGCCGTTGCGGCCCATCCCGAGCGCGTGCTCTTCGACTTTGGCGGCGAACTGACCACCTATGGCGAGTTTGATCAACTTTCGACCCGCCTGGCGCATTCGCTGGCGGCGCTCGGGCTGAAGGCCGGCGACACGATCCTGACCATGCTCGACAATAATATCGACGCCGTCGCCGGCTGGATCGCCGCCAACAAGCTGTGTGCGGTCAGCGTGCCGGTCAACACCGCGCTGCGCGGCGAGTTCCTGCGCCACCAGATCGCCGATGCGCGCGCCGGCATCGTCATCTGCGAAGCCGATTATGTCGAGCGCATCGCCCAGGTGGCCGACGGCCTGCCGGATGTCACCCTGATCCTGTACCGCGGCACGCTGGCCAAACGTCCCGCCTGCGCGGTGCGCCTGGCCCCGCTCGACGACTACCGCGGCCAGTGTACCGATCCGATCGGCACCAAACCGGCGCCCTCGGACCTGGCCTGCATCGTCTACACCTCCGGCACGACGGGCCCGTCCAAGGGCTGCATGCTCAGCTATAACTACATGTGCAACCTGGCGCGCCTGCAGCTGCGCGCGGGACCGGCCACC
>NZ_JBHSMS010000102.1:0-6678 GCF_042656795.1 Massilia jejuensis
TCATAAATTCTCCCATCGGTGAAGTTTACCAAACAGGAGTGTCCGAAAAAATCAGGGTACCTCAAATCGACGGCCGGCAAGCACCAGATTGGCGAAACCAAACAGGGTAAACAGTTGGGCCGTGTTCTTGGCCAGGCCGCGGTAGCGCGTCTTCCGATGACGGAAAAGGTTCTTGATGACATGGAACGGATGCTCCACTTTGGCCCGCACGCTTGCCTTGAGATGCTCGAGCTTTTCTAGCATCCGCCCCAGTTTGTTCTTCGGCAGCGCTTTGCGCTTGGAGCGCTTCATCGCCACGTGCCAAGTCACCGATTTGCCAAGATTCTCGGCGCGCTTTTCAACGCCCTGGTAACCGGCATCGCCAAGCGCAGCGGTCTCATCGCCGTGCAGCAGCGCGCCTGCTTGCGTCACGTCCGAAACATTGCCGGCAGTACCAATCAGGGTGTGCACCAAGCCCGAAGCAGCATCCACGCCAATGTGGGCTTTCATACCAAAGTGCCAGTCATTGCCTTTCTTCGATTGATGCATTTCCGGGTCGCGCTCGCCGTCCTTGTTCTTCGTCGAAGGGGGCGCGGCAATCAAAGTGGCATCGACGATGGTACCTTCTCGCATCATCAAACCCTTGTCGGCCAAGTGTCCATTGATGGTGTCAAAAATCTGGCGTGTAATGCCTTTTGCTTCGAGCAAATGGCGGAACTTGAGCAGCGTCGTCGCGTCCGGTGCCGATTCGCGATTGAGGTCGATGCCCACGAAGCTACGGATTGCCTGACTGTCGTAAATGGCATCTTCAATGCCTTCATCGGACAAGCCGAAACACTGCTGGGCCACGTACATGCGCAGCATGCGTGCAAGGCCAATCGGTGGGCGACCCGGGCCGCTATTCTTCGGATAGTGCGGTTCGATCAGCTTGTGCAGTTTGCCCCACGGTGTCACGGTGTCGATCTCGGCGAGGAAGCGATCACGCCTCGTCAACTTCTTCTTGGCCGCGTATTCAAGGTCGGAAAAACTTCTCTGCATGATCGTAGGGGTACTGGTGAACGTGCTGCTATTGTCTCAGGTTGGGCAGGCCAGCGAAACGGTCGGCACGGAATAAATCAGTGCTTCCCTAAAAGTCCTCATGATGACCTTCTCGTCAACCATTCCGCCCTCACAACACAGAGCAACAAGTTCTAATGTATTAACATTCTTGATAATGTCAAGTGTTATGGGTGAATTGTGATTAACTTCAGACATCGATGCCATATGATCCCACAAGGGAATCAGTAATTGGCGTTGGCTGAGGGTCTGCTGGTTTTTGTGAACTCTGAAAGCTACATAAATCCCGATAGCGGCGGCAATGCCCGAAAAAATTGATCCAGTGGCACTTAGAAGGTCTTCTACATCTTTTAAATTTATTGTCATATTTATATTTATCTCGTGTAAAGCCAAGACGCTAATCTATACGAGTCGGGCGCGGGGGGCACGTCAGTTGGTCTCTAGAAGCTCTACGCAAGCGAGCGGATTCCCTGCATCCACCAGTGCAAGGGCGACGTGGGCCTTCGCCACTAGATCAAGAGGTTTTAGATTTTGGACATAATGCCCGTGAGTTACACGGTCCATCCCGGCCCCTGCGAGTTTTGCCACCGTTCGTAATCCAGGAGTCAGTGCCACGCTGTCCAATTTGCCGCCGTGCAGAATCAGATTTCGTTGGCGATATAACCGGTGGAATGAATCCGAAATGACATCGCGAATAATGTCCAGTCCAACTTTAGGATTTAAGAACAATTTGTGCATCCGCATGACCGCTGCCTGATCACTCAAACCCTGCAATGCTGGCATATGGCCTGCGAAAATAAAACCACCGATGATGCGTGATCGCTCGCGGTTACTGGTCGCTGCGTCAAGATCCGGATAAACCCCAGGGAAGTCTTGTTCGACTAGGTGGGCCAGTCTAGTCAATTCCGCTCTCGGAAACGAGCAAGTCACCAAGCCGGCCAAATTGTCGGCAGCCGAGGAGCGGTCATTGGACGGGGCCAATAACCCTTCGATCGCTCCCCACCCCCCTGCCACTGCTGCGGTAGGGGAGCTTCCGTCCAAATGCGCGAGCAGCTCTAGCGCCGCATCCACACTTTGGTTGGTCTCGGGGGAGAAGATGCGATCCTCTCGGTACAACTCTTTCACTTCCACACCGCGGCGGTCATGGTCCAACGGGACCGGTGAAGTGCTTCCGGCGATCCACAACTTAGGGATTCGATTCAATGGGTGGCCAGTTGCCAATAAAGTCCTAGCGGCATAGCGATCGGACTCGGTTCGGGCCACGTGCGCCGCGCCGATCAGGTCTCGAGCTCGGACTCTGAGCACGAGCGCCGCCGCAGCACGCACGCCGGTAGTATCAAAGCCTTGCAATCGCAGCCAGTCGGTCACGGCAGATCCTCTCAACCAGGTTGCAGGTACTCCACTGCGCATTCTTGGCACCGCCCCAAAAGCGAGCATCACTTCGATATCGCGTAGTGGGCTCGCTCTCATTTCCTGTTGCAGCTCACCACACAGCTGAGCCAATGAAAAGGGAGCCATATGCGGGAGACGAGCGTTGATGAAGTCGCGCAGGTATTGCCCAGAGAACCCGGCATCGAGCAGATGGCCCGCGACGCTGCGAGCGAAGAGCTCGACATTAAAGTTTCCGGTCGCTACTACCCGAGCCCATCTGTCCAGATAGTCTGCCGAGACGATGCCTGAGATCTGTCTGATTGTGTAATGTGCTACGCCATCTGGACGTGGCACTTGCTGCAGATGCTGATTAAGCAGCCTCTTCTCCACCGCAGTGAAACCAGGATGTTGGCCAACGCGCTTGTTCAAGGAGGACATGATACGTTTTACCGATGCCTCGCTGAGGTGCCCATGCGCCATCATCGCGCAAGCTTCGTACAACTCATCGAGTGCCAACACTACGCCGATACCCCATAGCGAACGATTCCATGGACTGCGATCGGACAAAAATTCGAGGAGGCGTACTACCGCCAAGTTTTCAAGGGGATTGACAGCGGGGTTCATAATGGCATAAAATAAAAATTCGGCTAGTGAGTGAGCTTATTCCTTGCTAGCACACCCTCTATGTGGGGATCGACCCGGGCGGAAACTGCAGTCTGACTGGTCAGTCCAAATGGCTCTTTCCCCCAGCTATTCAGAAAAAGGCCCTGCTCTGCAGGGCCTTTTTCATTTCAATCCCTACTGAGCAACAGAGTGTGCGCGTAGCAACACTTTACCATGCCGCCACACAAGTTCTGGTCATCAATTTTCTCTTAGCGCTACCTGCTTAGTGGCCGTGCCCCTGCATGAGCCATCGTAAGGTAATCAAGTCTCGCTGGCCGGTCCCATATTTTCACGCTCGTAGGCGCGGACCGAATCCAGCGCATCCTGGTTGGTGTACACCATGGTCGTGTCCATACTCTTATGCCCGAGCAGGTTCGCCACTTCGCGCATCGACTGACCTTGCAAGAGCGCCGCTTTTGCGAACGTATGGCGGAACCAGTGAGGTGAAGCCTGTTCGAGCCGGTCCGCCAGCACCGGTTCGTCTTTCCGAAGCCTGTCAGCCGTCGCCTTCAACCGGTTTTTTACGATCGCATACAGATACTGCCTTGTCGTTAGCTCCTGCCAGGCACCGAAGAAGCGGCGGTCAGAAGCCTGGCGTACCGTTTTTCCGGCGATCTTGACAGCCTGTGTTTGCGGGGAAAGGAGCAGGGCGGTTGTCTCATCAATTCCCGGTTGGGGCGGCAAGTCAAACGCCACCCGGTAGTCCTCCAACACCTTGAGCAAGGTTCGCGTTACCGGGACCCAGCGCTCTTTGCCCCCTTTGGCAACCGATCCGCTGACATGAAAAACCCAGTAATGACGCTTCGTTTTCGTGTCGGGGATTTGCTGGAAGGCGCCCATCATGGAGCCGACGAGTTCACTGGCACGCAACCCCAGCTCGCGCAGCGCGACCAAGATAAAGCGATCGCGCAAGTTCGTTTGGCGAGCGGCCGGCTTGTCGAGCTCTTCTTTCTCCATGGTTTCCAGGACCAGCTCGTACAGATTCACATCGACAGCCCTGCGCGCGTTAATGGATCGGCGCGTTCCAGCTCCTTCCAGGGCCATTGGATTGATTCGTATGTAACCGGTGCCATGCCAAGCCTTGAACATCGCATGGACGAAGCGCTCGATGTCCGAGCGGCTGCCGGCGGCGGGCTGCACACGGAAGGGCGTATAACCAGCCTCGTCTGATCCGACGTGCCGCATACCGTTGCGTGCGCACAGGGCATCTGCAGGCAAGTCAGCCAGGAAGTCTTTAAAAGCCTCGACGTCCTGCAGGCTCCAGCGAGATGGCGTCACCCGGCGCACGTTCTCGCAGTACCAGCGCAGCTTTGCCAAATGAAACCGGTAGGTTGCCGCGGTCACGCCGGAACTGCTGCGACTCTTGCGCGCGACAGACCGCAGCCAGACCTCAGCGGCGTCCCAGTCGTCGTCGACCGGACCCAGCGCGTGGTCAGGCTGCGGGGCAGGGACCATCAAGTCGGTATCCTGGACTAGCGCTATCAATCGGTCGTTCACTTCGAGCCTTTCTGGAGTACTGCAGGGATGGTGGCGCCGCGCTGGTATGCCAGCTGGCGGAACGTCTCCAGCAAGATGTTGTCTTCCCGTGCGCGAGCAGCCGCCTGCGCTTCGACGCTGGCGCACCGCTCGCGCCACGCCCGGGTCTCACCGCGTGCGTCGTCGATCGCGCGCATGCTGAACATGCGTGCCTGCTCGAATTCGGCGGCAAGCTTGCCGATCTGCGCCGTCTGGTCCCTTACCAGGTTCTGTGCTGCCGTCAGTTCCGCGGCCATGGCAACGAGCGATGCCCGCGCTGCCAGCAGTTCGCCAGCCAGACGGGCAGCCTGCGCCTGAACTTCTGCAACGACACGTTCGGATTCCGCGGCACGCTCTCGCCAGAAGGCGACATCGGTACCCGCGCTGGCGCTGGGGCCGGGGCTGGGGCCAGCAGCGCGCGGCGACTGGACGGAGTAGGTGCCGATCGCCTCGCGCACGGCATCCCGTATCAACGCAGCCAGGTGCGGCGCGTCGGCCGCCGCGACCTCGGCGGCGCCTTCGCGCTCGAGGTCGATTTCATCGATGAGAGACTGCTTCGCGCGTTCCAGCGTCGACGTTGAGGGCCGCCGTTCCGGCGCATAGGCGTCGAGCAGGCGGCGGTAGATCACGGGGCTGAAGGTCTTGCCGGTGGCCTCATAGACCGCGCGAACGAAAGCGCGCACAAACGGACCGTGGTCGCGTGGATTGAGAGGGTGAGCAGCGTTAATCGACTGGAGCCTGTTGATCAGGATCCGCGCCTCGTCGTCGGACGGCTGGAAAATCGGCCGCGTCATGTTCGCTTCGCCTCATATGACTGGCCGCTCATTGGCTACCTGCGGCCGTTGCCAATCCAAGGGACAGCAGGTCGTCGCATGCTGCACCGCTGGCTGGCGCGTCGCCGACGAGATTGCGCTGGCGGCGAGGGCGGGGCTGGCCAAGCACGTACTGCCGATGATAGGCCAGATAGCGTGCTTGGTCGGATGCAAACGACCCGACGTTGACGCCTGCGTCGATATGCCACGCCTGCAGGACCTGTGGATTGAGCGAAGGTGCAAGCACCAGGTCGCCGTTATCTGCGAAACTGATCAGGCCGGTATCGAACAGGTGGTCGACGTGGGGCGCAAGCATCAGGCCATTGGCGCCGTCGAGGTGTTCGTCACCGACGCACATGGCCCATGGCTTGATGTGGCTGGCCACGAGGTAGGGCGGCTGCGTGACCCCGGTCACCCTGCAGGCGGGCTCGCGCGTCAGCACCGCCTTGCGAAATTGGCCTTGTCCGATACGCGCCTGACTAAGCTGAGCCCGCATCTTCGGCGAATAGGCTGGATTCGACTCGATGTGTTTGAGAGCGGCAGCTTCTACCACATCGGGATTGGTCACGCGCTGTTGCTCAACTTCGCGCAATATGCCTTCGAGATACAAGCGCGACCTACTCGGCGTCTGCGCTTGTGAACCCCGCGAATATTTACGCAGCGCGTGTCCCGTAAAGCTAAAACCACCTTTCGTCATGTCAGCGGTCGGTCGCTTTACCGATGTGTCCCAGTCCACGCTGATCGAACGTACCCGTAAGCCGACCGCCGGATGCAGTATCGTGCCGCCAACGCTGTCAGCTAAATCCTTGGGATTGTTGACCCAGCCTAGGCCGACCAGTCCGCCCCCAACCTCGTAAGCGAACACCGGCTCACCCGGGCGCATCAACCGCAAATTGTTGTCGTACTCGAACTCCGTCGCCGGCGTGACAAACATACGCTTGGCCTCCCGCCAATGCGCGAACGGGGAATCGTCGCCTGAGCCCCGATTTGCCAGGGCAAAGTTGTCCATGTTCGTATCGACGAACCAGATCCGTTCAGGGACCGTGAACTGGTGGTCGATCGCCGTCATTTGGCTGCGCACACCAAAGTAAACCGCGGCAGGTGCTCGCCGTAGCTCGACTTGAATTCCTTGGCCATCCTGGCGTCCGCGGCGTTGCAGGATTGCTCGCTGGAGAACTCGGCCGTTGTCGATGTCAGGACGGGCGCCGGGGAGGACGACAAGAATAGGGTCAGGATGAGGATATACACGCCTTGCTTTCGTGGATGGGATACAGGTACAGTA
>NZ_JBHSMS010000103.1:0-586 GCF_042656795.1 Massilia jejuensis
CGAACAGACCGAAGGCGCCAAGTTCTGGCTGAAGGTTTTCAACGAACTCAAGAACCGCGGACTGGACGATATCCTGATCGCCGTCGTCGATGGTTTGCGCGGCTTCCCGGAAGCCATTGAGGCCGTGTATCCGCAGGCGCAGATCCAGACCTGCATCGTGCACCTGATCCGCAACTCGACCACGCTTGCAGCTTGGAAGGACCGTAAGGAGCTGGCAGCGGCGCTCAAGCCGATTTACCACGCTGCCAACGCCGAGTTGGCCGAAGCCGCGCTCGACGCCTTTGCTGCCGGGCCATGGGGCACCAAGTTTCCGACCGTAGCTGCGATGTGGCGCCGCCAATGGCAGCAGGTAATTCCGTTCTTCGCTTACCCGCCGGAAGTGCGCACAATTATCTACACGACCAACGCCATCGAAAGCTTGCATATGCGCCTGCGAAAGATCGTCAAGAATCGTGGCCACTTCCCAAGCGATGAAGCCGCGACCAAATTGTTATTCCTGGCCTTG
The DNA here is from genome assembly GCF_042656795.1 of Massilia jejuensis. Lineage (NCBI taxonomy): Bacteria > Pseudomonadati > Pseudomonadota > Betaproteobacteria > Burkholderiales > Oxalobacteraceae > Massilia > Massilia jejuensis. The sequence goes on from NZ_JBHSMS010000103.1 coordinate 506, forward strand.
CGCAACATCGAGAAAGATTGGAAGATGCCGCAGCGGACCTGGAAGCAGGCTGCCAACCAGTTCGCCATCATGTTCGGCGAG
>NZ_JBHSMS010000104.1:0-1823 GCF_042656795.1 Massilia jejuensis
CTCCTGGGTGCAACCACGCGATCCGAATTAACGTACCTTCAGTCACGTTTCTCCGCCCGAGTGGGCGGAGTGTTCTGGAGTCTACGGAGAGTTCGATAAATGGCAAATAGTTATTACGATTGCACTGGTGCCCTCGTTCTGGGCCAGATTACGCCTGTGATCAAGGCTTTGTTCGGTGCGTTTAACCTGGAAGCAGGTGAACCCGGCAGCGGTGAGGTCAGCATCGCAAAGATTTCCGAATCCGACAGCCTGACCTGGGACGACGTGCTCGACAATTTCGACACGCTGATCGCCCAACTGGCCATCCCTGCGCCGGATCAGCCCTATCAAACGGTTCCAGAATACCTGGCCGTTCTGGCCAAGCATTTTGGCGCGGCTGACGATCAATTCATCGCAGACTTGATCGGGCAAGACGACTTCGACGACGACCCGAGCCTGGGAACTCTCTTCGGGCTCGCCGATCGGTTCGACGACGGCCATGGAATGAAGGCGATGAAGCTGGAGGGCTGCTGGCATTCAGACCGGCCGAGCCTCTTCGCGTTCGGCGGCGATGGTGCATATCACAGCCGTAACTTCCGCCACCGTATTTCGTCGTCGGACGCCCGCGAACTCGGCGCGGCAATGGACAAGGCACTGGCAAGCGACGATCTGGACGCCGTGGCGGGCAGAATCATGAAAGAAGTCGACGGCATCTTAAATTCGGTCACGGACGTGCGGATTCGCCACGAGCTGACCGCCAAGCTGGCGTCGCTGATGAGCCCTACTCCCGTGATTGTGGTGGCGCTGGAGGGCGGCACCATCGTCGAATCATACGGAACCCACCCTGCACGAATGATCTTCCTCGACGGCGACACCGAAGGCGGCGACAGCAGCCAAGTGGTCGACGTCTTCGGTGAGGCGAAATACTTGACCGACGGGATGATCGATGTCCGGCCCCATAGCGTGGCAGATGTGCTCGACGAACTGGCCGTCCAGGCGCCCGAAGAGGAAGAGGGCGAACCCGAGGCCGTGCGCCCGTAACCGGCACCGGGCGGCCGCACCCAAGACTGCAGGGTGCGGCTGAACGCCTGAATAGCTACCGTGATCTCGCTGGAGCGACACATGAACGACAAGACCCCCACCCTGCCCCGAACGGCGAAACCGGCTGACCACGCCGCGATCGCCGCAATTCTCGCCGACACCCAGGACGACCCGATGTGCAACAAGGCTGTGCGGGTCGCCCACGAGGTGCTGCGCCAGGTGGCCGGCGCCGCCTTCGAGGCGCAGCCTTTCATGCTAACCGGCCTGGCCCGCGTCGGCGACCAGGAATACGCGGCCTGCAGCTGCTTCTACCACACGGTTCTGATCCTGGAGGACTGGGCTTTCGTCTATTCGCGAGACGAGGGTGGGATGGTGCCGTGGCATACCAGGGACAACTTCGCACTGCCCCAGATGGATTACTTCGACTGCAGGGTTGAGATCGAGCCAGGTACGCGCCAGGCCCTTCTTTCGTACGTTCGGGAGCAGCTGGAGCTGCACCAGACTGGCGCGGCCGAGCAGGAAGCAGAAGCCGAGGGGCGCAGCTGTCCGAGCATGTAAGGTATGGCCAGCGATGCCGCTGGCCGAACATGATCACATCGAGGGCGCCTGGCTCTCGCCCTCCTCCTCTTCTCCACCCTGGTCAGCAGCTACCTCTCGCAGCCTAAGCAGCCGGGCCGCATACGATTGCTGGATCTCGCGCTCGACCCCCCAATCGAATCGCGTGATGAGTTTGCCCAAGGGCACCTCGAATAACCCTTGATTTCTTCGCCATCAGCGGGCCGAGCGTTTGAGTGTGGCCGGAA
>NZ_JBHSMS010000105.1:0-10627 GCF_042656795.1 Massilia jejuensis
GGCTCGGTGTTGCAAGCGTGGCCTTCATGGGTGTCCGGTTGAGCTATACCCTAACCTGATGTCAGACGACCCTCGTTGAAGCCGTCAGGATAGGGTTGGTATCGCGATAACTTGACATCTGCCTTGAACGGTCATAGAGTCTTTCCTGACACATCTTGAGAAAGAGGCCTGGTTTGCGAGGTCAACGAATCGGTTATGTCCGGGTCAGCAGCTTCGACCAAAATCCAGAGCGTCAGCTCGATCAGGTTCAGGTGGACAAGCTGTTCACCGACAAGGCCTCAGGCAAAGACACGCAGCGGCCGCAGCTTGACGCCTTGATGTCGTTTGCCCGCGAAGGCGATACGGTAATCGTGCACAGCATGGACCGTCTGGCGCGCAACCTGGACGATCTGCGCCGGCTGGTGCAGACGTTGACCAAGCGCGGGATACGAATCGAATTCGTCAAAGAGTGCTTGAGCTTCACCGGCGAAGACTCGCCAATGGCCAACTTGCTGCTGTCGGTCATGGGGGCGTTCGCGGAGTTCGAGCGGGCACTGATCGGCGAGCGGCAGCGCGAAGGGATCGCATTGGCCAAGCAGCGCGGTGCCTACCGAGGCCGCAAGAAAGCGCTGATGGACGACCAGGTTGTCGAGCTTCGCCGCCGCGCCGTGGCCGGCGAGCAAAAAGCCACGCTCGCGCGCGAGTTCGGCATCAGTCGCGAGACGCTGTATCAATACCTGAAAGTGGCGCCAGCGGCTTAACCCGGTTTTCCGTTCCACTGCACCTCAAACCCCATCTTCGAGAGCGACCGTGAAAAGGCGCATCGCGAGTCCGCGGCGGCATCAAACTAACTTTTTCGGAAAACTAAACGCAAAGAAAAATGCAGACACCTCACTGGACGGCATACGTGCAAGCCCTTCTCACGCCCGTGATTGCGCTCTTTGCAGTCTACGTCGCAGCATCACAGTGGAGCACCGCTCGTAATAAGCTCCGTCTGGACCTGTTTGAGAAAAGGTACGCCGTGTACGAGGCAGCACAGAAATTTATAAGTTCGATCGTTACCAGCGGCAAAGTGAAAGACGACAGCATGTTCGCGTACATGGCAGCGACGAGGGCTGCAAAGTGGATTGTTTCGCACGAAGTCGAGGAGTACCTTGAGCGGGAGCTTTACACGCCTGCACTTCAATTGCAAACATTACAGGCGATGCTTGAAGGGGTTCCTGCCGGGGATGAGCGGACGAAAAATGTTGAACGCCAGTTTGAGCTTAAAACTCATTTCAACGCGCAGTACAAGCAGCTGGACATTTGGTTCAGCGCATACCTTCAGCTATCTCACTAGACCGGAAAACACAGCTGTGAACCAATATTACAACTACTACGCTTGACTATGAGCCAAAGAGACCAAGTTCCAAAAGTCGCCGTCTATTGGGATTTTGAAAACCTGCACGCTACTCTGTTGAACCAGCAATCCGGCGAGGCCGCCTACAGAAACAGTCGAAGCACATCCCAGACTCCGATCATCAATCTGGCTCCGATCCTCGACTACGCAGCCTCCTTCGGCGACATCATCATAAACCGCGCATACGGGAACTGGCAGTGGTTTGAACAGTACCGCCACGTGTTAATGGCCGGGGGAGTGGATTTGATCCAGATGTTCCCGCGCGGCCAAAATATGAAAAACAGCGCCGATATTCGACTGGCGATCGACGCTCTAAGCGACGTTTACACCCATCCACACCTCAGCCATATTATCGTCGTCTCGTCCGACAGTGACTTCATTAGCCTGGCCCAACGAATCAAGCAGGCTGGCCGCTTCGTGGCAGGTATCGGCATCGATGGGTCGACGAACCGCTTCTGGCCTTTAGCATGTAGCGAATTCAAGTTCTATCAAAATTTGCTGCCAAAGAACGACACTGAGGCGAGGTCAGCTTCACCAAACGCATCGTCCGTACCTGCTGTCGCCGCTACGCCTGCGATACCAGCGGCGCCGGCCTCTTTTTCTGCAGCGAGCGAGGTCCAAACGAATCCCTTCAGCGAAGTTGTATCTGCGCCCACAATCGAGGAAGCAAAGGAAGTACTCGACCGCGTGGTGCGACAGCTGGTGCGGAGAAACGGAGCGAACTTCTCCGCCTCTGGGGGCGTGAAATCACTGCTGATCCGGGCGCTGCCATCTTTCGATGAGCGCGCGCTAGGGTTCGGCACATTTTCCGACTTCTTGGGGGCCTGTCCAGACATCGTGAGAATTGTCGACCGAAAGAGCGGTGGTCACGTTGAGCACGTGAGAATTGCGAGCGAAGCGACGTCTGACTGAGCACTAGAACTCACTTGAGATCGCCGGCTTCGAAAAGAGAGCTAGGAAAACGATGAGCGAAAAGAACGCGACGGCTGAGCCGCAGAACTGCCCACAATGTGGGGCGCCGGCCGAGGTCAGAAATCCCAAGCCGCGCCGTTGGTTTGTCGCCTGCACGAAGAACAGCGAACTCGCGAGCGGACATCGTGTTCTCGGTCATCCGATGTTCACGAAGCGCGACGCGATCCTGGAATGGAACAAGCTCAGCTAGACCGAGGAAAAATATGACTACGAGAACGAACTATCCTGTGCGGTGCTGCTGCGGCCACGAAGGCGCGATTCGCATGAGTGAGAACGACCAGCCATACTCTGCAAACTGGGAGAGCTACACTTTGGTCGCATTGAACGGGGGCACGCACTCCGTGGAGAACCGCTCTGCAAAATGGGAAGAGGTCTTTGACAAGATGAAGCCAGTTTGCCCTCGATGCGGAACAGCCCTCACGGCGGACAACCTTGTCTAGGAAAACGATGACTACTCAACCAATCCATTACCTTCACAGCATTTCATCCGATCCGAATGATTGGACCGAAGAATGGATGCGGGCACTGGGTTACATCGCCTATTACTTTGGACAGCTGGAGTATGCGAGTGTTTGGCTCGCTGACTACCTGCGAACCGTTGTATCAAACGACGGCTTTTCGAAACGTTGCGACGACGCATGCAAGCGGCTAGTCCCAACCTTGCCCGACGATGCTTTACGTGCAGATTGGAACGCTTTTTTCAATACTGTGGCTGTTCACTGGACTGATTGCGCCCCTCCTTAAAAGGGGGGCACACCGGCTAAGAAAACAGTGATCCTTAGCCTTCCAGGCACTGCCTTATTTGTTGCAGGTTATTGGGCGGTCGATCTAGGCTACCGTCCGCAAGACTTCTTCGCCTATGGTGTGTTTCTATGGATATTTCTGCTCGCCGGGGCTCTGCTTTCCTCACAGCCAAAAAAGCGAAAGTAAAGGAAAAAAATGAAAACCCGAGTAATCCCTAATCCCAAATCCGAACTGCTTTCTAAAGCCTTAGTTGGCGGCGCCGGCCTAGGACTACCACCGGCGCTCGAGGTGCCGGTCGGAATGGCGGCGGTTCTTCTGTTCGTTCCCATGGAAACCATGATTGGGAAGAGCATGCCCGAGATACAGCAGGACTTGGGCCTTCCTTGGCACGCCGGCAACGGCGATGGCGTTTGGTTCGATGAATTAGTTTAAACATGACACCCTTGACTCCCCAACCGCCAGCCGACTTTGCGCACGAGCGCAGGCGGGTCCATGTGTATCTCAACCGAGAGTTGACTTACGACTGGATTTCAACGCGAAAGCATGCCGCGGTCCCACGTGACGAGTGCAGCATCGTTCTGTGTGGCAAAACCGCAGGCCAAGCCGCATTGGCGCGGTGCCTTGCATTCGTTGTAGAACGGAACGGGCGTCTACACTGGTTTGGAATCACTGCGGAACACCATGAGCCCGTTGAAATTTATGGTGTTACGGGCTTCGTTCGCGTTGCCGAGTGCGCCGCGATCTTGTTCGGCTAATTCGCCGAGGAAAGGACGGCACCGTCTGATGAGTGACGAAAACTACAATCACGGTAGGGTCAATGGCCAGACGCCGTATGGCCTTCAATCTGGAAGCCAAGCTTACATGGACGCGATGCGTGGCGTTCGTGAGAATGAGGATGAGCAGCGCAGACTGGACCAGATTCGACAAAACTATACGTCTCAACCAGTCCATACTTCAGCGCCTTCGGGCGATCCAGGGTTTGCCCTCGGGTTGATAGCTATTGTCGTCGTAGTCGTAGCGTGGATACTTGAGTACCTGCTCAAGGTATTTGGTACCGCTGTAGCAGTCGTCGGGTGGGCAAGTCGGTGGGGCGAACTCGAAATGCCGAGTATGGCTGTCGCTTTTTGGTACAACTACGTGCTGCTCGTGCCACTGAAAGGATTCAGCGCACTATGGGCAATGATTGTCAGCCGCGGCCTAACTGACTGGCTCATCGTAGACGTACCGCTCGCAATCGTGGCCGGATATGTCTATGCGGTTCTACTCATGGCAGTGTGGCTGATCGTCAAATCTTGGTTGGAAAAGGCTGGAATCAAATATGCGAAAACCGTCGTTTTCCTCCTTCCAGGGTTTGCTCTTGGATTGTGGTACACATTGAAGATCGTTTGGTAGGGGAAAAAAAGCATGCTTCGCTCTACAAAATGGATTCCGAATCCTCCAACTCTACAGAAGGCTATCGATGCCGGGCATGTTGGTGTCATGGACGGTGCCGAAGGCCGCGCGTATTCTGTTTCCAAGCAGTGTCCAGATCGTGACCGGGTGATCCAGGCAATCGGCTTGCGTAAGACGCTCGAACTCATGTGGATTTGCATTTTGGCCGGGACGGTCGGCGGCGCGGCGGTGCTCGCAATTTGGCACCTCGCTCGCTGGTCGAATACCTTCTAGGAAACTATGAAAAAGCAACTTGCTTATCAGCCGCCTGCCCAGAGCGCGAAAGAAGTGTTCACCTGCGCGAAATTTACAAGGAATTGCGAACAAGGCTGAAAGCCATCGATGACCGTCTCCGAGCGCAGCTGCGCCAAGAACCACTGGAGCTAGACGGTTCGCCCGCGTAAGCCGAGCACGATCAGCACACCGGACCGCCAGAACCCATAACGCTAAGAAAATGATATGAGCTACAAATACTCAATTGATCCGTACATCACCATGCTAAAGCAATCGGAGCGCAAAGTTGCGGGTTACGGCTTTCTGGCCGTGTTCCTGCTGGTCCTGTCCTTTCTGGCGGCTGGCATTGATAGCGACGGTGCCGGGTAATTCGCGGCTCTGGTTGAACCAGTGCCGTCTATGGTTGGCCCCTTTCTTCTCTGTGGGAGCGGGCTTTCGATCTTGGCCGCAATTTGGTTCATCGGCCGCTATTTGTACTTCGTCAAATGGCCTGAGCGGTTTGAGTGAGCGTCGACGGAAAAGAACATGAGCTGTCGCTCCATTGTCCGCTGTACTGACTGCGGTACCGAAACTAACAACTCCGTCGAGTGAAGACCAATGCCACTCATGCATGATTTACGACGTTTGAAGCAGCTTGCCTCAAATATTTTAGCCATGGACATGGCAAGTACGGATGCTCGAACAGCCTTAGAATCGATGGTGCATTTCAGCCGAGGATTTCTCTTGCACGGCGCCTTTCAGGATCATAGAAATACATGGTGGCGGGCAAGAAAATGTAGCAATGGAAGTGTTCCGAAGAACGCGCCCCCCGTTGCTTTCGACAACTTGTCTGAGTTGTTGTACATTCCAACAGGAAACCCTCGCTTAGGAAGATGCAACTTGCCTGGGCAGAAGGTGCTATACGCAGGATCAAATATGCGTACCGCTTGGCTTGAGATCGGGGCTCAACCCGGGGATGTCGTGCAGCTTGTTTCATTTAGGCAACGATTCTTTGGCAGCATGGTCACGCCGGTCATCGGTGCTTATCGCGAATTCCAAGACACAGGCAAAGTAGCAATGGCGCCTGCGGCGCAAGAAATACTGCGGAAGGAAAGGAAAACACGTCAGAATCACTATAAGCATTGTCTGTTCATCGATCGTTTCCTTTCTGGTCTTTTTGCCTTTAAAACAGACGAAAAATACATGCTCACTGCGGCGTTATCTGACTACTATCTGAAATACCGTCCAGGCACAGCGATCGTCTACCCAAGTGTTAGAAACAGCTCGGGGAGGAATATCGCTATGGAGGGCAGAACCTTTGACGAGCAGTTTGAAATCATCGAATCCATAGTGATCAAGATCCAACCTCGCACAAACGATAATGTAGGGTTCGATTACGATTTAATTCGCCGTTCTGATCAATTTGGCCCCAATGGCGAAATACTTTGGGACCTGCCAGCTGTCGCTAGTGATTTCGAATCCTTCGGATAAAAAAACGGAAAAATGATGATCGACAGTAAGCATGTTTCAAAAGAGCGGGCGTCTACATGCGAAATCGCCGGCGCATTTGCGCTGTGCGCAATACACGACTTGCGGGTTATCTGTTCCGCTTTGGCGGCTTCCCGCAGATTACGATTGAACAGGCGGACGCCGGCTTTGACGTCAAGATCAGGCCGGCAAAGACCTAACACACGAACAATCCTTATAACGGAAAACGCCAATGCCACAGACACCGAAAATCTACGCAACGCTGCGCCGTCGATTCTGCACCGCAGAGCTGAAACGCCTCGGCTTCCGCTACGAGGGTAGCGAAATGGTGAGGCGTGGTGCCTGTCGGGTTCTCGTGGCGACTGCATCCTCGCTCGATGGCGAAGCATGGCATGTAAAGCCGCTTGCCCGCCAGTGGCGATAATCCAAGGAAAAAAAGCAGGAGGGTTTGTGGACGTTTGTGTCCGCGGCCCCAGACCTCACGCAGTAGAGGAAAACCGCGCTGGCCGGCCGCCAGTTCTATCCGAGAAAGGACACAACCAATGGATAAGCACAACGGACCTGTGAGCTTGGGAGATTTGGCAGATAAAGTCGGCTTGACGGGACGTCCCGTATCGATGTCTGACGTTGCGGCGAAGATCGGTTATACAAAAATGCCGATGAGTCTCGGGGAGTTGGCCGAGGCAGTCGACAAGCACGTTGCCAAGCACGACGAGAAATAATAGTTAATTCCGTCCGACGGAGAATCCTTAGCAGTATCCACGCCGCGCTCAACGCGGCTGTGGCATTGAGAGGGTCGGCACGGTGCTGGCCCAACAACGCGGAAAACTTATGAAGACGTTCGTCCGATCCATGCTCGTAGTTTTGGCTCTTGCAAGTTTTTCGGCAACGGCGGCACAGCCTAGCGCTCGGGCCAAGCTGCGGGCAATCAGCAAAGACCCGGATTCGCTCCAGTTCCGTAACGAGCGCGCTTCAAAAACCGACTCAACGATTACATGCGGTGAGATGAACGGTAAAAATAGCTTCGGCGCCTACGTTGGTTTCCGACGATACATTGTCTCGACTGGGACAATCCTGATCGATGACGGAAAGCAACCTCGATTCAACGAGGCTTGGGCTACCTTCTGCACCAAATAGGCCGAGGAAAAAAGATAGGGCGGACGCAGCTATTGCGAAGTACAGCGCGATGCTCCAGCAAGCGGCATAAGCCACAGGTAAAAACGTCGAACTGACGAGGAAAGCATGCTACAGAACTGGTACACAAACATGACTGCGAGGCAGAGGAAGTTCGTTTGGGTACTATCCATTATTACCCTTCCTGTGTTCTTCATCGGAGTGATTCCCACGCTTCTTTTGATCTATCTCCACCTTGGGACGAAGCCCTAAGTCTGGGACAAACGAAAACACCAATGAATATTCGAACAAGCACTACAGGCCAGATGCAACTCAACCGACCGCAGCAAGAATGGCATGATGGCCCTAGTGGTGACTCTGCGAACATGCAGGTTGCCAGCTTCGCCGGTCACGAAATGATGGCGATCACGGACGGCAACGGCGGTTTTGAGCTGCGCTATCTCGGCTTCACTGAGGGGCCGTATACGTCGATAGATCATGCGAAATCAGAAGCCTCGAAATTTGCGCTTGCAGTCCTCGACGTGATGAAGTCGAAGATCGCTATCTAACGAACGGAAAAGCGCCGCGTGCGCCCGACAGCTGGCCGGTAGCCGGCATCACCATCGATACAAGACAAGAGCTATGAAGAAGCTGAGTGCGGTACTGTGGTTCCTAATTTTAACTGGCTGTGCGAGCGCCCAGGATGCGTACAAGGGCTACAGGGATGCCCAAGAGCTGGCCTATGTGAACGACGCGAAGTTGTCGTGCTCTCGTTACGGATACCAGCTCGGCACAGACGCATTTGCACATTGCGTGAACACCAACGTAAATGCCGCGAAAGATCGCGATGCAATGGTCAAAGCGGCTTTTCACGGCGAAAAAAGTAAGTCGGAAAACACTATGGCAATCGAAAGCTGCGCACAGCAGCATCCACGGCCCGCATGACGAGCCTGGTGCATTGAGAGACTCGGCACGGTGCCGGCGACTGGAGATACGAATGGAAATGACCGAAGACGTTTTCGCGGACCAGAGCTACGGCAAGGCCGCTTTGCAGAAGTTGGCGCCGACCGATCCGAACTTCCGCCTGTGCCTGGTGAGAAGCCTCCTTTCGAGATAATGGAAGTGAGGGGCGCCGTGTTCCGTCACGCGACTCGCGGGCCAAATAAAGGCAAGCTGTCGATCAGGGTTCCCGGAACTACGCGCACAGTGCAGGTCATCGCGACCGAAATGGCCAGCATCGACGCCACCGCGTAACGGGCCGAAAAAGGACGCCATGCGACTCACGCTTGAACACTCATGTTGGTCTACCAGCGCGCGATCGACAGCACGGCCGGTGCCAACGAAGGCGCGGGCTGGTGGGAACCGACAGCGCCTTGGCAATCATGATCACTTCGGCGGTTTGGAACGCCCTGACGCGACTGTCGAAATAGCCCGGTAAAGCCGGAGCAACCACGCCCGAGACAACTCGGCAATATGGCGGCGACCTATCTACAAGAGGACGCCATGCCAACCACCCCATACATCACCCCAGACCGCCGCCTGACGCTCGACAGCATCCTCGGCATGTGCCAGGAGTTCAAGCGGCACCATGGCGCCTGGCCTCGCGTTACCGCATCCGCTGACGATTTCGCCGCGGCCGGCGTCCAGGGCGTCTCTGGCGCCGACATCGAGCGCGCGCTGCGCACCCAAAGCAACGGCCTGGCCGACGACCCCGACTTCGCCGAGATGCGCTCGCTGGTCTTCCTGCGCGGCGGCTGGGACGTCAATATCTCGTTCATTGACCCTGAATGCTGCAAGCGAATGCCCGACGAGCATCTCCCGCGCCTGGTCGATTCGCTGCACCTGGAAGAATCCGCGCAAGGTCGGGCGCTGGATGGCGCGACGTCCACGATCTGGGTCGACCTGCCGCTCGAAGCCGGCTGGCGCACTGGCCACTCCGCGCGCGTGCCGGTGACCGACGAGCTGATCGCCCACATCGGCTTGAGCGGCCTGATCTACGGGAACGACACCGCGACGATCCGCGAGCGCTACTACCTGCAGGTGATCCCAAACGGCCGCCTCTACATGAAGTATTCGACGATCCTCGGCAGCCGCTACGTCGGTACCATCTCGCCCGAGAAGCTGGAAGGCCTTCGGCAGCGCCTGGTCGGCCAGGCGGAGGAGATCCGCGCCGGCGTCGGCGCCGCTCCGGCGGCCAAGAACACAGCGCCAGCACCGGTGGTGCTGACCATCGCCCAGGAGCTGGCGCTCATGACGGTCGTGGACGGCGAGCTGCAGCTGCCGACCCAGCAGCTGGCGCACTACGACGACATTAGCAGCCTGATCGGCAAGGCGGGCGGGCGCTACGTGACCGGCCGCAAGCAGTTCGTCTTCGACGCCGGCATCGACTGCGCCGACGTCCTGCGCCGCCTGATCGCGGGCGAAACCATCAACTTCCAGCAGGAGTACCAGTTCTTCGCCACCCCCGAGGCCAAGGCGGTCGAGGCGGCCAAGGAAGTCGAGAAGAGGCTGGGCACGCTGCGTGGCAAACGCGTGTTGGAGCCGTCAGCAGGCGAGGGGGCGCTGGCGAACGTAGCCCGGCGCATGGGCGCCGACGTCGTCGCGATCGAGGCATGGAACGTGAACGCCATCAAGCTGCGCGCCCAGGGGTATGACGTCATCGAGCGCGACTTCCTGTCGGTGACGCCGGAAGAGATCGGCACCTTCGATGCGATTTTGGCCAATCCTCCCTTCACGAAGAACCAGGACATCCAGCACGCGATGCACATGTTCCAGTTCATCCGGCCGGGCGGCGCGCTCTCGATCATCATGTCGACCGCGTGGCTGGAGGGGAAAACGAAGGCGCACGCGCAGTTCAAGGAATTCCTCGCCACCCAGGACGTCACGGTGACGCAGATCGAGGCCGGCGCCTTCAAGGAATCGGGCACGCCGGTGCCGACCGTGCGCCTGGACTTCCGCGAGGTCAACGTCCCGCGCGCGGCCGAGGACTTCCGCTACGAGAGCGCGCCGGAGCCGGTCGTCGAGGAAGACGAATTCGCACTCACCATGCAGTAATAGGGAACAAATAATGGCATTCGTTATCTTCACCGACGCAGAAGGCGTCTACATCGGACACTGCATGGGGCTGGGCTTCTGGTCTAAGCTGGATCCAGCTGATCAACCATGCGCCACCACATTCCCTACCATCCAGGATGCCGAAGAGCACATGGCCGGGTGGGAGGGCGGGCGTCCAGCCGGCGTGTCTCTCGTGCCGGTCATCCCGGACGAGCCGGGCGGTTTCGCCTCGAT
>NZ_JBHSMS010000106.1:0-532 GCF_042656795.1 Massilia jejuensis
CGCAACCCTTGTCATTAGTTGCTACATTTAGTTGAGCACTCTAATGAGACTGCCGGTGACAAACCGGAGGAAGGTGGGGATGACGTCAAGTCCTCATGGCCCTTATGGGTAGGGCTTCACACGTCATACAATGGTACATACAGAGGGCCGCCAACCCGCGAGGGGGAGCTAATCCCAGAAAGTGTATCGTAGTCCGGATCGCAGTCTGCAACTCGACTGCGTGAAGTTGGAATCGCTAGTAATCGCGGATCAGCATGTCGCGGTGAATACGTTCCCGGGTCTTGTACACACCGCCCGTCACACCATGGGAGCGGGTTTTACCAGAAGTAGGTAGCTTAACCGCAAGGGGGGCGCTTACCACGGTAGGATTCGTGACTGGGGTGAAGTCGTAACAAGGTAGCCGTATCGGAAGGTGCGGCTGGATCACCTCCTTTCTAGAGTAGCACCGGAGTCAGCCTCAAAACTGAACTCATCATCAAGCGTCCACGCTTATCGACTGTTGAACAAAGAACACAGTTTCGGGGCTGTAGCT